>JANJUH010000229.1 GCA_024710675.1 Lysobacterales bacterium | reverse complement strand
GCGCCATGGCCTCGAGGCACAGCAGCCCGGGTACAGGCAAACGAGGACGAGTGGGCGGGTTCGAGGACACCCGCTGTGGCCAACGCGGCCATTCCACCCCATCATCCCCCGACCCTATCCGAGAAACCCCCATGACCTACGCCCTGGACCACGCGGAATTCAGGCGCATCAGCCGCCTGCCGGCGAGCGCGCGGCTGGAAGAGTTCCTTGCCCGGGTCGCGCTGCACCAGCAGGTCTGGGGCTTGCGCAGCGCTGGCGGCTGGGCGGTTATCGATGCCGAGGGCGAGGACTGTTTCCCGGTCTGGCCGCACCCGGACTTCGCCAGCGCCTGGGCCGTCGGCGACCTGGCCGACTGCACCCCGCAGGCCATCGCGCTGGATGCCTGGCTGAAGAAATGGACCCCGGGCATGGAGGCCGACGGCACGCTGGTGCTGGTGTTCCCCACCAACGACGACGATGACGAAGGCCTGGTGATGGAAGCCGAAGAGCTGGCGAAGGAGTTGCGCTGCGCCGGGGGCTGAGGAACGGAGTGGCTGGCCAGCAAACAAGGACACCCGGCGAAGCCTGCAGGCCAAGTGCCGCAAGGACCCTGCCCGCATGACCGGGCCGCCTGGACGCCGGGACGGATAGACTTCCGGAATGAACCCGACGCGCGATCCCGGAGAGTTGCTCGCACTGGCGGATGCCTGCGCGCGGCGCGCGCCGCGTGAGCTGGACACACTCGACCCTGCGCGCCTCGTCGACGCGCGCGACGCGCTGATCGAAGCGGTGGCGGCCCTCGACGCGATCCTCGCCCGCATTCCCGACGGCCAGGAGGCTGTGCCGGAGCACGCTTTCGCAAGTGCCACGGGACGCGCCATCCATGACGACGATCCCGCGCGCTTCCGGCGCGACTATCTCTCCGCCCGCCGTGCCCAGCTGAACTCACGTGTCCATGCGATCCGCCGCCGCCTGGGAGCGCTCGCCGATCCCGCCTTCCATGCACGCACCGCGGCGCTGGCGGACTCCCTCGTGCATTCGATGCGGGACGCGCCGCCCGACGAAGCAACCACCCTGCCCGCCCGCCGGACCGTCCGCTTCCGTGCCACCGACGACGCCCGCCATCCCTATGCGGCCGAAGTCGATGGCGCGCGCTGGACGGTGCGCGTGAACGAGTTCCCCGAAGAGCCCTCGGTCTACTCGCTGCTGGTGGACGACGTCGTCGTCGAGGAACTGATGGCGTGGCCTGAAGCGTGGGAGCGCCCCGGGGAATAGCGCGAACGCGCGCTTCAGTCGGCCGGCGGCACGCGGGCGCGAATGGCCTCGACGATCGCCCTGACGCGGGCGAGCGAATCACCGGTCGGCGCGCGCATCCAGTGGCGGTGGCGCCGCTGCTCGAGGAACAGGATCGCGCGCAGCTCGGCCAGCGTGTCGGGCAGTGTCCGGGCCTTTTCGTGGCGCTCGGCCAGCTCGGAGACCTCGGGGCCGCCGGTGCCCTCCCAGCTCAACGCGAAGCGCTCCACCTCGGTCCACGGCGCCATGGGCGCAGGCACATCGGACCGGCGCAGCGCGTCGTCAGGAATCTGTCGATGCGCACTGGCGCGCTGGCTGGCGGCGTTGGCAGCCAACGGGTCGCCCGCGATCGCGGGCGCTGCCACGCCCGGCCGGGAACTTGCGCGAATTCGCGCCTCCACGATGCGGTCCGGCGTGGCCAGTTCCTTCAGCGAGCGC
Organism: Lysobacterales bacterium; assembly: GCA_024710675.1. GTDB lineage: Bacteria > Pseudomonadota > Gammaproteobacteria > Xanthomonadales > SZUA-5 > JANJUH01. Next base: position 2,174 of record JANJUH010000229.1, on the reverse strand, counting down.
TGGAAGCGGCCCACCCGCATCCACACCGGGTCGCCCTTGGCGAGGGTCTCGAAGACGGTCGAGGACATCTCCACGCACTCGCCGGCAACGACCGCGCTGTACCAGCGACCTTTGGTCCCTTGGTGGACCGTCAGCTCCTCCACCATGCCATAGAGCACCACCTCGGCGCCGAAAAGATCGATCAGCGAGCCGAAGGACCAGCGCAGACAGAAGCTGCCGAACCACAGCGCGAAGAGTCCCACGGCGATGTACTGGGCGATCGCGAGGAAGGTGCGCTCCCCGGGCGGCAGCATCGTGCCATCTAGGGTGCTCTTCACCAGGAAGCCGAACCCGCCGAGGCTGACGACCGCGAAGAAGAGGCCGATGAACACACCGTAGCCGAGCAAGACCCGCTCGTACCAGCGCAGCCGGTACTGCACGACCCAGCCCTGCGGGCGGAGCATCACGCCGGCACCTCGGCGGGCACGGCGATGTCGAGGACGAGGTGATTGAATCGGGTCACCCGCAGTCGGACCGGCAGGCCGGGGCGCAGGTTTCCGGCGACACCCATGGCGATCAGCCACGCACTGCCGGCGACGTGCACCAGGTAGCGCCGTCGCAACCCGGCACCCCGGCACTCCACCCGCTCGATCAGGCCCTCCACAAAGCGATCCGCTCCGAGCAGGTCGCGGTACTGCTCCAGCGTCGCGCGCCCGACGCGCCGCACCAGCAACCCCCACGGAATGGCCAGCAGTCCGACCACCAGCCAGGCCAGCGCGATGTAGAGCGCGTCAGGACCACCCAGTCCGAGCGTCCAGCGCGCGTCGAGGCCGGCCACGCCGACCGCCCGCGGCTGCAAAGCCACTGCCCCCGCCGGCACGAAGGTGACGAGCGCGAAAAGGAGTGTGTGCCAGAAACAGAAAATGATCAGCGTCCCGGGCGCAGACCAGGTCATCCGGTGAGTCTCATGCCATGAGGTCGCCATGGGTGGAAGGATATGTGATGCCCGCAACCCCGCCGCGCCACCAGCCTCAGTGGAATGAAGGCAGGCTCGCTATTCGGCCGAAGAGCGATCTGCCGCGGCCAGACCGGTGCGGGCGATCTATCCGCTGTCTTACCGGCGACCACGACGGACTGCACGACAGGTAGGGAACCGGGACACCCAGCAAGTGTAGGAAAACCCTGACGGAAGAATCAGCACAGGCCTGATGCGTCCAGGTCGCCTGGGCGGCGATCCTGGCCCTCATGACCTGCGCCCGCAAACACTTCGCCCCGCGCGGCCTGCCTGGCCGCTACCACTGCATCGCACGTTGCGTGCGAAGGGCGTGGCTGTGTGGAGACGATCCCTACTCGGGCGAGAACTACGACCACCGCCGACAGTGGGTCGAGGACCGCATCACTTTCCTCGCCGAGCTCTTCGCCGTCTCGATCATGAGCTACGCGGTGATGAGCAACCACCTCCACGTGGTGCTCGAACTTCGGCCCGATGCCACCGAGAAGTGGAGCGCCGACGACGTCGCCGATCGCTGGATCCGGCTGTTCCCCTCCGCCCGCGAGGGCCGCGACGAGCAGCGGCGCGAGATCCTGCTGTCCGATCCCGAAGCCCTGGCCGAGCGTCGAATGCGCCTCATGGACCTGTCGTGGTTCATGCGCTGCCTCGACGAGTACATCGCGCGGAAGGCAAATGACGAGGACGATGTGACCGGCAGGTTTTGGGAAGGTCGTTTCAAGTGCCAGGTGCTCGAAAGCGAGCAGGCACTGGCGGCGGCGATGGTCTACGTGGACTTGAATCCTGTCCGGGCCGGCATTGCCGATGGCGTGCTCGACTCGCGCCACACCAGCGTCAAGCAGCGCGCCGAGGAGATCAAGGCCGGGCGCGAGGATCCGAACGCGGCGCTGAAGCCGATCGCCGGTGTCGGCCAGAGCGTGCTGGCCCTGACGAATGCCCAATACATCGAACTCGTCGACTGGTCGGGACGGCAGATGTATCCCGGCAAGCGCGGGAAGATCGCGGCCAGCGAGCCTCGCGCACTCGCCAAACTCGGCATCGCAAGTCAGCGCTGGGAGCACGACGTCAAAGGTGTCGGCAACGGCTACTGGCGCGTCGTCGGCACTACGCAAGAGCTGATCGACAAGGCCATCGCCCTTGGCCAGCAATGGCTCAAGGGCGTTGGTTATGCAAGGAGCCCGGTCGC
>JANJUH010000190.1 GCA_024710675.1 Lysobacterales bacterium | reverse complement strand
GGCGATCGGCTGCTCGCGCACCCAGGTCTCCATCAGGCTCATCGCCTCGTCCATGTAGCCGCGTTCCTGCCACTGGGCGTCGAACATCGGCGACTTGTTGGGGATCTTGATGTAGGTGCTGAGCTGCGGAACGATCTCGCGGTCCCACTTCTCGGCGACGAAATCCATCACCTTGTGCTCGGTCGCCATGGCCGACTCCTCGATGCTGCCTGCTGCTAGGACACCCGAGTCTACGCCCGGCGATGTGGCCAGGGGGTAGGAATTCCCCTACCCCGGCGCGCGAGGAAGACCGACCGGCTCACCGGAGATTCGCCGATTCGGGGCGAAGCCACGATTCCTAGTCTGGCCACACCTCGCCGCATTGGCGACGAGGCCATCCCACCTAGGAGAAAGACCATGAACATCCTCAAGTCCCTCATCCTCGCCCTCGCGCTGTCCTTCCCGCTGTACGCCTCGGCCGCCGGCCCGGTCGACATCAACACCGCCGATGCCACGACCATCGCGGCCGCGCTCAACGGCATCGGCGAGAGCAAGGCGCGCGCCATCGTCGAGTACCGCGAGAAGCATGGCCCCTTCCGCAGCGCTGACGAGCTGGCCAAGGTCAAGGGCGTGGGCCTGAAGACCGTCGAGAAGAACCGCGAGCAGATCCGCGTCGGCGGCGCACAGCCCAAGCCGCAGAAACCGGCCTGAGCGGTACCCCCGCCCCGGCGGACTCCCCAGCGCCGGGGCGGGGAATTTGATGTAGGAGCGCCTTCTGGGCGCGATCCGAGACGCGGCGAGCCTGCTTCGCGCCCAGAGGGCGCTCCTACGTCAAGCCGGCGGGGAGTCCAGCAGTGGCAAGTGGCAAAAGCGTCGGGATGAATCCCGACCCACAGGTCTGCGGCTATGGGCCCGCAAGTGGTGCCGGGCAAAAGCGTCGGCATGAATGCCGACCCACAGATGTGAGGCACGCTTGTGGGTCCGGATTCATCCGGACGCTTTTCCAGGGTTCAAGCAGGAGCCCCGCGATGAATCCCGACCCACAGGAGCCGGGCACATTCGCCCCAGCCCCCAGCCCCGCTCTTTTCGCTTTCTTTGCGTCCTTTGCGTCCTTTGCGGACGGAATGCTCTTCCCGAGTCCCGAGTCCCGAGTCCCGAGTCCCGAATCCCGAATCCCGAATCCCGAATCCCGAGTCCCGAGTCCCGAGTCCCGGATCACGGGTCCCGCGCTAGCATCCACCCCCATGATCCTCTTCCGTTACCACGTCGGCCCCTCCGCCATCCCCGGCGCGGGCCAGGGCCTGTTCCTCGAAGAGCCGGCGCCGGCCGGGCGCATCCTGGTGGCGCCGGATGCAATCCCGCGCACGCACAGCCTGGCCGAGATCGAGGCGATGCCCGATGCCATGAGCGCCCTCGCCGCCTCGGTGCGCTGGTTCGAGGACCGCTTCACGACCACGCCCGAATGGCCGGACGAGTGCTACATCAACCACAGCTTCGAGCCGAGCGGGCTCTGGCACCTGGGCTTCGTGTTCGCGCGCCGGCCGCTGCCGGCGGGCACCGAGATCACCGTCGACTACCGCCACCTGCTCGGCGAGGGCCAGCGCGAGAGCTTCGACGACGCGGCGACCGGGCGCGCAATCGTCGGCCTGCCCTGGGCGCAGAGCCTGGCAATGAGCACCTGCGAACTCGCGGCGATCCTCGCGCGGGCCTGATGTGCGCCTGAGCTGGATACAGCCCGAGCAGCAGCCAGCAGCGCCGTGGCGCAATGGTGGTGGCTGGACGCGGGAAGTGTGGCGCTGTGGTGATCCGGAAACCTTCCGTTGGCGGCTCAGCATTGCGCGCATCGATCGCGCCGGACCGTTTTCAGCCTTCCCGCAACACCAGCGCCGGATCGCCCTGCTCGATGGCGGCCCGCTCGAACTGGCATGGGCCGATGGCAGGGCGATGACCGTGGCGCCGCGCCTCAAGGCCCACCGCCTTCCGGACGGCGAGCCGCCCGTGGCGGCGCTCGGCGAGGCGCCCGCACTGGTCGCCAACCTGATCCATGTGCCGGAGGTCGAAGCCGAACTGATCCCGCGCCCGCTGGTCGGCAGCATGGTCTTCTTCGACCAGCGCGATACCGATTGGCTGATCCTGATGCTGTCCGGCGAGGCCGAGTTCCGCATCGGCGGCCGGCACCAGTGGCTGGGCAGCGGGCATGCGCTGCACCTGGCGGGCGATGGCTCGGAAGGCCGCGGCGTGCTCGAGGGTGGTGGCGAAGTGGTGCTGGCGCGGGTGCGCGGCACGGATGTGCTGACCCGGCGAGACGTCTGAAGCGGGGCGAGGGGCAGGCGGCGGGGGACCAAATCCGCGTCACGACCAGACCCCTGCGCCAGTTTGCCCCCTGCCCCGTGCCCCAGATCGGCCCGGAAACAGGCCCTCATCAAGGCACCAAGCGAAACACAGGCCTCGGCCCGAGCCCTGTCTCAACGCCTCTCGTAGCGCTGCAGCACGCTCGTCAGGACCTCGCCATCAGGCTCGACCTGCTCGACCTTCACCGGCATGAAGTCCATGTCCGGCGCGTGCCAGGAGACGGTCTTGCGCTCGGAATCCTTGCGCACGCGCTCGATGCGGATCGTATCGATGTCTCCCTCACCGATATCGATGCGTTCGCGGCCGGCGACCAGGAACCGCCAGGGCTCGACGGCGCCCTTGTCCGCCACCGGCACGTCGAAGACCACGCCGTCGCCCACGCCCTCGCGCAGGCGCAGGGCGATCGCCAGCACCACCGAGTGGCGATCGAAGGCGCCCCCGCTGGCGGTGTACTCCCACTTGCGGTCGTTGTCGCTCTCGTGCACGCGGCCATCGGCCTCGATCTTCAGCGCGCGCTCGCGCTTGCGCGCAACCATCTCCTGGCGATAGCGATAGGCGCTCGAATGCAGGCCGCTCCCATCGACGCCCAGGTGCGACTCCTCCTCGATGCGCACGCCGAGCAGGCCGGCCAGGCCGTTGCGGCCCTCGGTGACCGAACGGTAGACCAGCGAGGTATCGCCGGCGCGGCTCAGGCGCGAACGCATGTCGCCGAGGGCCTTGCCATTGCGACTGACGCTGTAGTCGGCCTCGAAGGGCACCGGGTCGGCAAGGCCGGCCTCGGCATTCATCGCGAAGACCGCCAGCAGGGTGAGGATGCTCAGTTTCATCGGTCTAAAGGCTTCGAGAGGCCACCATTGAACGATGCGGGCGATGAATGCCGACCGGCCGCAGCCCTTCGCATGCGATGCCCGCTGCAGGATCGTTCAGCGCGGCGCAGGACGGCGGCGACGAGCCTTCGGCACCTCGACCACCAGTGGCGTCGTCGCCGGCGTCCCGTCGACCAGGACCTGGCCCTGCTCCAGGCACACGCGCCCGGCGGCCAGCAGGCCGACCACGCTCACCAGCAAATGATGCTCGAGCGGCAGCAGGCGTTTGGCGAGCCGCTCCGGCGTATCGCTCTTGCGCACCGGCATGCGCACCTGCGCGATCACCGGGCCGCCGTCCAGTTCGGGGGTCACGAAGTGCACGCTCGCGCCGTGCTCGGTCTCGCCGGCGGCGAGGACTTTCTCGTGTGTGTGCAGGCCCGGATGCAAGGGCAGCAGCGAGGGATGGATGTTGATCATGCGCCCCTGCCAGGCACGCACGGTGCGGGCGCCAAGGATGCGCATGAAGCCGGCGAGCACCACCAGCTCGGCATCGACCGCACGGACCTGCTCGAAGAGGTCGGCGTCGAATTCGCTGCGCTTGCCGAAGCGCCTGCGGTCACTGGCGTACACCGGCACGCCCGCGGAGCGCGCCAGCGCCAGGCCAGGTGCCGCCGGCTTGTCGCTGGCCGCGAGCACGATGTCGATGGGCAGAGTCCCGGCATCACGCGCGGCGATCAGCGCGCCGAGGTTGCTGCCGCGACCGGACAGCAGGACCGCGACGCGCAGGCGCTGGCCGGCAGCCGCTTCAGGCGATGGCGACACGTGCGACCCCGTCGCCCGCGGCAACTACCTCGCCAATATCCCAGGCCGGCAGGCCCAAGCCACCCAGGCGCGCCAGCACGGCCGGGGCCGCCTCCGGAGCGACGATCAGCACGAAGCCAATGCCGCAGTTGAAGGTCCGCCACATCTCCTCGCGCGGCACCTGCCCGGCCTCCATCAGCCAGCGGAACACCGCCGGCTCCGGCCAGGCACGGCTGTCGACGCGGATGCCCAGGCCCTCGGGCACCACGCGGATGATGTTCTCCGACAAGCCGCCGCCGGTGATGTGCGACATGCCGTCGATCGCGAACTCGGCGAGCAGCGCCAGCACCGGCTTGACGTACAGGCGCGTCGGCGCCATCAGGCGGTCGATCAGCGCCGCGCCGTCGAGCTCGGTGGCCGCCGGGTCGACGCCGGAGCGGGCGAGGATCTTGCGGATCAGCGAGTAGCCATTCGAATGCGGCCCGCTGCTGGCGATGCCGATGAGACGGTGACCCTCACGGATCGAGCTGCCATCGAGCATCTTCGAGCGCTCGACCAGGCCCACGCAGAAGCCCGCGAGGTCGTACTCGCCCGGCGGATACATGTCCGGCATCTCGGCAGTCTCGCCACCCACCAGCGCGCAGCCCGATTCCTCGCAGCCGCGGGCAATGCCCGCGACCACGCGGGCTGCAGTGTCGACATCGAGCTTGCCGGTGGCGAAGTAGTCGAGGAAGAAGATCGGCTCGGCGCCCTGCACCAGCACGTCATTGACGCACATCGCCACCAGGTCGACGCCGATGCTGTCGTGGCAGCCGTGTTGCTGGGCGAGCTTGAGCTTGGTACCGACGCCATCGGTGCCGGACACCATCACCGGCTCGCGATCACGCTCCAGCGGCACGCGCACGGCGGCGCCGAAACCGCCGATGCCGAACAGCACCTCGGGGCGCATGGTGCGGCGAACGGCGGGCTTGATGCGGTCGACCAGGCGGTTGCCGGCGTCGATATCGACCCCGGCATCGCGGTAGGTCAGGGGAGTCTGGGCGGTCATGGCGGGGCGTGTGGCCGGGCGAGTCGCGAGAGCATAGCGGCTGAGGGATCGGCGCGGATCCCCTGTTCGAGCCGCCTATACTGCGGGGCCTCAGCGATCCTCGTGGACCCGTGCATGCTCCGACTCGCCGTGGCGCTCCTCCTGCTGCTCCTGGCCCTGCTCGCACCGGCAGCGGCCGATGACCTCTACACCGGCGAGGTGCGCGTGCCCGACCAGGGCGAGGCGGCGCGCGCCACCGCGATGAGCGAGGCCCTGGGGCAGATCCTGGTCAAGCTCTCGGGCAATCCAGCCGCGGCCGCGGACCCGGATGTCGCTGCGGCCCTCGCCGATCCGGCGCCGCTGGTCCAGGCCTGGCATTACCGCCAGGACGTCGATCGCAGCGGCCCGACTCCGGCGCTGGTGCTGTACCTGGCGGCCAGTTTCGAGCCGCGCGCGGTACAGCGCCTGATGGCCGCCGCCGGACTGACGCAGTGGGCGCGCGAGCGTCCACAGATCGCCGCCTATGTCGCCGTGGAGGACATGGGCAGCCCGCGCCTCGCCTCTGCAGGCGAACTCGGCCCCTTGCTGCGCCGTGGCAACGAGCGCGGCATCCGCCTCGAGGCCGGCCCTGTCGGCGAGGACGCACGGGCACTGGTACTGGCCGCGGCCGAGCGCCAGAACCTGGCGCGCCTGCGCAACGAAGCTGCAGCGGCCGGCGCGCCGGGCCTGCTCGCGGCCCGCCTTTACGGTACCGCCGAGGGCGTCTTCGGGCGCGTTTCCTTCAGTGATGGCGAACGCGAGGAGTCCTTCGAGGTCCGCGCTCCTGACCGCGGCAGTGCGTTGCGCGCGCTCGCCGACGGTGTGGCCGATCGCCTCGCCGCCCGTTACGCCTATACCGCAGCCGACAGCGAGCCGGTCGCGGTCGCCGTGACCGTCCGCAACATTCGCAGTGCCGCCGATTACGCGCGCGCCCAGTCTTACCTCGCTTCGCTGTCCGTCGTCCGGCGCATCGAAGCGCGCGCCGCTGACGGCGAGACCCTGACCCTCGGGCTGACCGTGGCTGGAGGCGGCGAGCGCTTGCGTCAGGTGCTGGCGCTCGACAGCACGCTGGCGCTCGGCAGCGAGGGCCGCGACGGCACGCTCGTGCTCGAGCTGCGCTGACCCGCGCCAGGAATGAGCCGGGACAGCGCCCTTCGCCATCTGCCCAACGCGCTCTCGGGCCTGCGCCTGGCGGGCGCGCTGCCGGTCGCCTGGCTGATCGGGCACGGCGACGCGCAATGGGCGCTGCTGCTGTTCGTCCTCGGCTCGGCCAGCGATGGGATCGACGGTTGGCTGGCACGTCGCTACGGCTGGCAGAGCCAGCTCGGCGGCTGGCTCGATCCGCTCGCCGACAAGGCCTTCGTGCTCGCCGCCAGCGTCGCCCTGGCCTTGCGCGGCGACCTCGCCTGGCCCCTGCTGATCCTGATGGCCTTGCGCGACACCGTGATCGTCAGCGGCGCGGTAGCCTTTCACCTGAACTACGCGCCATTGCGCGCCGCCCCGACCCTGCTCGGCAAGCTCACGACTTTCGTGCTGCTGCTGCTGGTGATCGGCCTGCTGGCGCAGAATGCGGGGATCCCGCTGCCGGCCATGGTGACGACGACACTGACCTGGCTGGGCGGTGCACTGATCGTCGCCAGCGGCATGGATTATGTGGTGCGCTGGGCTGCCAAGGCCCACGCCCTGGGACGGCGCGGATCACACAGCACCAAGGAGCCCCGATGACCGCCATGCAACGCTGGCAATTGCTGGCCATCCTGATCGCGATCGGGATCCTGCTCTACCTGCTGGGGCCGGTGCTGACACCCTTTGCCATCGCCGCGCTGCTGGCCTGGCTCGGCGATCCGCTGGTCGACCGGCTGGAGAAGAGCGGCCTTTCGCGCAGCGGCGCCGTGGGCCTGGTCTTCGTCGCGATGACGCTGCTGATGTTGCTGGCGCCCTTGATCCTGGTGCCGCTGATCGAGGGTCAGATCGCGATCCTGATCGAGAAGCTGCCGGTCTACGCGGCATGGATCCGGGAACGCCTGGTACCGCTGCTGGTCGAGCGCCTCGGCGTGGACCCCGAGGCGCTCAAGCCCGACCGGCTGATCGCCCTGGTCCAGGCGCACTGGCAGCAGGCCGGCGGCGTCGCGACGCAACTGATCGCACAGGTCTCGCAGTCCGGCCTGGCGCTGCTGGGCTGGGTGATGAACCTGCTGCTGATTCCGGTCGTGACCTTCTATTTCCTGCGCGACTGGGACCTGATGGTCGAGCGGGTGCATGAACTGCTGCCGCGCCACATCGAGCCCAAGGTCTCCCAGATCGCCCGCGAATCGGACGAGGTGCTGTCGGCCTTCCTGCGCGGGCAGTTGCTGGTGATGCTGGCCCTGGGCCTGGTCTATTCGATCGGCCTGTGGCTGGCCGGCATCAAGCTGGCCTTCCTGATCGGCATGGGCGCCGGCCTGCTCTCCTTCGTGCCCTACCTGGGCACCATCCTGGGCCTCGGTGCCGCGCTGATCGCCGCACTGGTGGAGCACCGCGACCTGATCCACGTCGTCTACGTTCTGGCGGTCTTCGGCATCGGCCAGACGCTCGAGGGCTTCGTGCTGACGCCCTGGCTGGTCGGTGACCGCATCGGCCTGCATCCCGTGGCGGTGATCTTCGCGATCCTCGCCGGCGGGCAACTGTTCGGATTCATCGGCGTGCTGATCGCGCTGCCGGCGAGCGCCGTGCTGGTGGTGATCCTGCGTCACGTCCACGAGCACTACGTGCAGAGCGAACTGTACGGGCCGGCTGCAAGCGGCAAGGCGCCGCCACGACGGCGACGGCAAGGCGAGGACGGTGATGCCGGTGGCGAGGACGATGCGGCGGGCAGCCCACCGACTCAAGCCACGACCGCAAGGAAGGAGTTCGACGCCGGCGAAGGCAGCGATTCGGCGAGTGGCGACGGCGGTGGTGGCGGCGACTGATGCAGCAATTGCCGCTGTCCCTGGGCGGGCTCGGCCCCCCTTCCTTCGACAACTACCTGGCGCCGGCGGGCTCGCTGGTCGCCCATCGGCTGCGCCGGATCGCGCATGCACCGGCAGCCACGCGGCTGCTGCTCAGCGGGCCCGCGGGAGTGGGCAAGTCCCACCTGCTGATGGCCTGCTGCGAGGAGGCGCGCGCGCATGGCCACACCGCGCTGTATTGCCCCTTGCCGAGTGGCGCCGGAATGCTGGCCGAAGGCGTCGCCGTCGAGCTGCTGGCCATCGACGCGCTCGATGCGGCCTGCGGTGACCGCGAAGTGGAGTTCCTCGTCTTCAGCGCGATCAACCGCCAGCACGATGCCCGCCACGGACTGCTGCTGGCCAGCAGCAGACCACCGGCCGACTTCGAGCTGCCCGATCTGCGCTCGCGCCTGGCCGCAGCCGAGCAACTGCCGCTCGATCCACCCGATGACGACACCCGCGTCGCGATCCTGCTGCATCGCGCCGCCCGTGCCGGCCTGCCGCTGGAGCCCGCCGCGGCGCAGTGGCTGCTGCGCAACACCTCGCGCGCCCTGCCGGACCTGGTCACCACCCTCGCCCGCCTCGATCGCGAATCGCTCGCGCGCGGCCGGCGCATCACGGTGCCGCTGCTGCGCGAGGTGCTGCTGGACGAAGTGCGGCTGCGCGGACCAGGCGAGTAGGCTCGCCAGCGCCGCAGCCGTGCTGGACGCGGCCGCACACGAGGCCGACGCTCCCGCGGCACCGCTTTCACCCATGCACTCTCCTCACGCATGCTCGGGTCCTCCGCAACCCGCCCTGCCCGAGGATCCCCATGCGCCTCACCGCCTTCGCCGCCCTGATCGTCGTCGCCGGGCTGCCTGCCACGACCCAGGCAGCCGACACCAGCCTGCCGCCCTTCGCGCCGATGGACGTGTTCTCGCTGCAGTGGGCCGACAACCCGCAACTGTCCCCCGACGGGAAACGGCTGGTCTACCAGCGCCGCTTCTTCGATCCGATGAAGGACGTGCGCCGGGCCAATCTGTGGCTCCTCGATGCCGACACCGGCGCGGCGGAACCGCTGACCACCGGCAGCGTCTCCGATGGGCAGGTGGCATGGTCGCCGGATGGCCAGCGCATCGCTTACGTCTCCACCGACAACGGCAAGGCGCAGATCTTCGTGCGCTGGATCGGGAGCGGCGCCACGGCGCGGGTCACGCAGCTCATGCACGGCCCCTCGAACCTGGCCTGGTCGCCCGATGGCCGCCAGCTCGCCTACACCGCCTTCGTGCCCAGCGAGACCGAGCCGCTGGCGAGCATGCCCAAGCCGCCCGAGGGCGCCGAGTGGGCCGCACCGGTGAAGGTCATCGAGCACACGATCTTCCGCGCCGATGGCGCCGGTTTCCTCGACCCGGGCTACACCCACCTCTACCTCGTACCGGCCGATGGCGGCGCACCGCGCCAGCTCACCCGCGGCGAGTTCGACGTCTCCGGCACTCCGGCCTGGGCCAAGGACGGCCAGAGCCTGTACGTCTCGGCCGATCGTGATGCCGGAGGTGCGCTGAACCCGCTGGAATCCGAGCTGTACCGCGTCAGCCTGGGCGACGGCAGCCTGACCCGCATCACCGAACGCAAGGGCCCGGACCAGCACCCGCGCCTGTCGCCGGACGGCAAGCGCCTGGCCTGGCTCGGCTTCGACGACGAGGGCCTGAGCTACGCCAATGCGCGCCTGCATGTGCTCGAACTGGCCAGCGGCCGGCAGCGCGTGCTCACCGCAACACTCGATGCCAGCGTCGATGCCGCCGAGTGGATCGACGATCGCCACCTCGCGATCAGCTATGACTGGCGCGGCCGCACGCACATCGACCGTGTGGCCGTCGCCGATGGCCGCCGGCGCACGCTGGCCGACGACCTCGGCAGCACCGCGATGGGCCGTCCCTACACCGGCGGCGCGCTGTCGGCGGCCGCCGGTCGCATCGCCTACACCCAGGGCACAGCCCTGCGGCCGGCCGATGTCGCGGTGATCCGCGGCGAGGGCGAGCCGCGTCGCCTGACCGACCTCAACAGCGCCCTGCTCGCCCAGCGCGAAATGGGCCGGGTCGAGGAAATCACCTACGCCTCGAGCCATGACGGTCGC
>JANJUH010000179.1 GCA_024710675.1 Lysobacterales bacterium | reverse complement strand
CAGCCCCCAGTCCCCAGCCCCGCCCTTCCACGCCCTCAGCGAACGCGAGCGACGCCTGGAGTCGAAGTACCCAGCAAGGTCAATTCGGCCTCGACTTCAACAACTGCGGCAGTCCCGTCTCCAGCCACCAGGTCTTGCTCTCCTCGTCGTAACGCCAGCGCTGGCGGTCGACGATGGTGCGCAGGGTCTGGGTGTCGCGGTCGATCAGTTCGATCTGCACGGTCTGGGTGACGCGGCCGTCGGGCTCGGTGACGCGCGGGCCCTCGAAGTAGCGCGAGACCTGCACGCGCTGCCAGCGCTCGGCCTCTTCGGCCGTGAACGGGAACTGCTCGCGGACCGCGGGATCGACGAAGCCGTAGGCCTGGTCGATGTCGTTCCAGCGGATGGCGCCGGCGTAGTTGAACAGGCGCGCCCGCAGTCCGTCCTGGCGCGTGCCCGGGCCGCCGCAGGCGGCGAGGATCGCGGACAGGCCGATCAGGCCCAGCACCTTGCGACGATTCATGGCTTTTCCTCCCTGCGTTTGGCGACGAAGCGCGCTTCCATCCGGGCTGCGGGCGCGGCGCTGCTCCCGAGGATCGCGGTCAAGCTGATGCGCGCCTTGCCGCGCTCGCCATACTGGCGGACAAAATCCTGAAGCGCAGCCCCTTCGGCGGCGCTCGCGCGCACAGCGAGATCGGTCCAGACCGGCGCCAGGTAATCGATCTTCGAATCCTGCACGTAGAGGTCTGCCGGTGGCGCGCCCGACTCCTCGATCGCCAGCTTCGCCAAGCCCCAGCAAGCCAGCGTCAGCAGGCTGGCCATGCTGCCGCCGAAGGCACAGCCCTTGTCGTTGACGTTCGGCGCCAGCGGCGCCCGCAAATGCAAGGTGTGACCATCGTAGACGCCGACCTCGATGGCCATCGCCCGGGTCAGCGGGATGGTGGCCAGCAGTTCGGCCTGCAAGGCAGCTGCCTGTGCAGCGCGCTGTTCTGGACTCGTCGACTCGGGCAAGCGTGGCACTCCTGCAGGGGTTCACACGAGCATAGCGGGCATTCGACGAAGGTCTCGGCTCTCCCTCGGGCATTCTTGCGTCCGCTCAAGGTCCGGCTCAGGCTCGGGCCGATAGTCTTCGCGCTTTGCTCATCGAGGATGTCCCATGACCATCGAGACCGATGTGGTGATCGTCGGCGCCGGCCCGGTCGGCCTGTTCCAGGTCTTCGAACTCGGCCTGCTCGGCCTGTCCGCGCATGTCGTCGACGCGCTGCCCCAACCCGGTGGCCAGTGCATCGAGTTGTACCCGGACAAGCCGATCTACGACATCCCGGCGCTGCCGGTGTGCACCGGCAAGGAACTGACCGACAACCTGATGCAGCAGATCGCCCCCTTCCACCCGAGCTTCCATCTCGGGCAGGAAGTCAGCGAAGTGCGTGCGCTCGAGGATGGTCGCTTCCACGTGGCCACCAGCAAGGGAACCGAGTTCGTCACGCGCGCCGTCATCGTCGCCGCCGGCCTCGGTGCCTTCCAGCCGCGCAAGCTGCCGGTGCCGGGCTACGAGCCCTTCGAGGGCCACAACATCCACTACGCGGTGAAGAACCCCGAAGCCTTCCGCGACCAGGACCTGGTGATCCTCGGCGGTGGTGATTCCGCGCTCGACTGGGCGCTGGCACTGCAGCCCATCGCGCGCAGCGTGGTGCTGATCCACCGCTCGCCCGAGTTCCGCGCTGCACCGGCATCGGTCGCCAAGATGCACGCGCTCTGCGAGGAGCACGCGATGCAGTTCCTGATCGGCAACGTGACCGGTCTGGCCATCGAGGACGATGCGCTGAAGGGCGTCAGCGTGATCGGCGGCGATACGGTGACGCGCCGCATCGACTTCGACCACCTGCTGGTCTTCTACGGCCTGTCGCCCAAGCTCGGACCGATCGCGAACTGGGGCCTGGGCATCGACAAGAACCAGATCGTCGTCGACACCGAGCGCTTCGAGACCAATGTACCCGGCATCTACGCGGTCGGCGACATCAACACCTACCCGGGCAAGAAGAAGCTGATCCTGTGCGGCTTCCACGAGGCGGCCCTGGCCGCCTTCGCGATCAAGGCGCGCCTCGAACCCGGCAAGAAGGTGCACCTGCAGTACACCACCACCAGCCCGATCATGCACAAGCGGCTGGGTGTGTCGCCGCAGGTGGAGTTGGCGCCGATGTGAGGGCGGGCGGGACCCGCGAAAGGCTTGAAAGGCCAACGTAGGAGCGCCCTCTGGGCGCGAACGGATCTGGCCGCAAACCCGATCGCGCCCGAGGGCGCTCCGGATCAGGGCTCAGAAGCTGTACACCAGATTGGTCGTGAACAGCCGGTCGGTCTTCTCGAGGCCCGGGGCCACCTCGGTGTTGTGCCGGATTTCGAGGCCGGCCTTGAGCGCGAGCTTGGAATTCATTTTCACCGACACGCCGGCATTGTTCTGGGCAAAGGTGTTGTCCGAGCCGGATTCGACCAGCAGCACGTTCTCGAAGCTGGTGCTCTCGTTGAAGGCATGTTTGTAAGCCATCTTGGCGCGCAGCACGCCTTCGCCATCGGTTTCGCCGGTGGCGGCATCCTTGAAGCGCCGATAACCCGGACCGCCTTCGATGAGCCACTCGGTGGCCTCTTCCTTGATCAGGTACCAGCCGAGGCCGAGAGCCGCGATGGCCTGGTAGTCGTACGGCGCGAAATCGTCGTTCTCGTAGCGCAGCGAGCCGATCACGTAGCGGCGTTCGTCCCAGGTCCAGGCACTGGAGCCGCTGAGTTCGTAGCGATTGGCGGTCAGCTCCAATTCGTCGCTGAGTGCCGATTCGCCCTTCTGCCGCAGCGCGGCGAATCCGAGCGAGTGCTTCCAGGCATCGTCTTCGAGGTTCAGGCCGAGCTTGGCATTGAGGCTCTCGGTATCGGAATTGCCGCGCGAGAGCGCGAGGCCGAGTTCACCGGCGCCGGTCCAGCCGTTCTCGGCCACCGCCAGCGCGGGCGTCAGGGCAAGCAGGAGCGCGAGGCGCTTGTGCATGGGACTTCAGTCCTTCATCGACGGCCGCCAGCGGCCGGGGGCGCGGATCTTCGGCAGAGGGGACTGAATCGGTGGTGAAAGGCGGTGAGTGGTGAGTGGCAAGTGGAAGCCGCGCTGCACCAGGAAGCGGGCCCTTGCTCACCACTGACCACTTGGCACTGACCCGAAACAGCCAAAACGGCCGCGCCCGCCCGCGCAACGCCGCCTGCCCGTGCCCCCACCCCACCCGCTACAATCCCTCCCCGCATGAGCACCGCCGACCATCCGCTGGCCGCCATCGGCTTTCGCGCCGAGCACTGGCCCGATCTTGCGCTGCCCGCAGGCCGGCGGCTGGGGCGCATCGTCGAGCAGCATCGCTCGGGCTATCTGGTGCACGATGGCGAGGCCGTTGTCGCTGCCAAACCCGTACCGAAACTGCGTCACCGGGTCGAGGATGCCAGCCACCGCCCCGCGGTCGGCGACTGGGCGGTGCTGCTGCGCCAGGGCGACGAATGGCTGGTCGAAGATCTGTTGCCGCGCTTTTCGGCGCTGACCCGCGGCGCGGCCGGAGAGAAGCGCGCACGCCAGGCGATCGCCACCAACATCGATCACATCCTGATCGTCTGCGGGCTCGATCGCGATTTCAATCCGCGCCGGATCGAGCGCTACCTGGCGCTGGCGAGCGCCAGTGGCGCGAAGCCGACTTTGGTGCTGACCAAGCTCGACAAGGATCCGGAGCTGGACAGCCACCTCGAACAAGCGCGCGCCGTGGCCGGCAGCACCGCCGTGCATGCGGTCAACGCCAAGGATCCGGCAAGCTGTGCTCCGCTGGTGGCCCTGCTCGAAAGTGGCCAGACCGCGGTGCTGGTGGGCTCCTCGGGTGCCGGCAAGTCGACGCTGACCAATACCCTGCTGGGCGGGGAAATCCAGGCCACGGGCGCGCTGCGCGAACGCGATGGCCGCGGCCGCCACACGACCGTTGCCCGCACCTTGTTGCCATTGCCCGGCGGCGCCTGCCTGATCGATACGCCGGGCCTGCGCGAGATCAAGCTGACCGGCGACGAGCAGTTGGAGGAAGCCGGGTTCGACGACATCGACGCGCTGGCGGCGGAATGCCGTTTCCGCGATTGCCGGCATGAGAAGGAGCCGGGGTGTGCAGTGCGCACGGCGCTGGAGTCGGGCAAGCTCGATCCGGCGCGCCTCGCCAGTTGGCACAAGCTCGGTCGCGAGATCGGCCAAGCCGGCGGCGAGGGACTAGCGCGACGCGCCCACAAGCGCGAATCCGACGCCGGTGCGCGCGGCTTGCGCAAACGGCGCGGGGAGACGCAAGGGCGACTCTGAGCCGGCCTACTGCGGCAGCGGCTCCGGCGCCACGCCTGAGGGCAACACGTTGGTATCCGGGTCGACCTTCACCGCCTCGTAGGGCCGCCCTTCCGGCGGCTGGTCGGTGATGTTCCAGCGGCCTTCGTCATCGCGCCACTTGTACAACACCGGCTCCGGAGGCGGCGGCGGGCGCTCGGGGGCCAGCACCGGCGCGAGCTGCACGGGGATCGTCTCCGGCGCATACGTCCTCCACGCATACAGCGCAGCAGCCAGCGCGATCACGACCAGCAGAAAGCTGCCGAAGCCGAAGCGTCGCCGTGGCTTTTCGCGATGGCCGAAGGCCGAGGTCACTGCCCGCCGTTCTCCTCGATCTCATCGGCAGCTTCCGCTGCTGCCTTCTCGCAGTCGGAGATCGTCAGTTTGGCCGCCTCGAGTTGCTCGTTGCGCTCGCGCTCGGTGATGGGACGCACCGTGTCGCCCTCCTGGATCACCAGCGAACGTCCCTTCATCTCCAGCAATTCGAGGTTCTTGCGCGCCATGTCGCAGAGCTGCTGGCGCTGCACGGCTTCGGCGTCCTCGGGCGGCGCCGGCGGCGGGCCCGGGCGGACCTTGACCTCCTCGGCCGTAGCCGCCTCCGGCGGTTGCGCCGCGTAATGGACGATGCCGTCGGCATCGGTCCACTTGTAGATCTTCAGCGGCGCCGGCGCCCTGTCCTCTTCCTGCGCCGGCACGCCGGCGGCGGAACAGACCAGCGCGACCGAAACCAGCACGGCTGACAGGCGCATTGCACACTCCGGGGAGGATCGAGGACTGCGCACAGGATAAACCGCGCCGACGCCCATGGCACGCACCAGCGCCGCGGATTGGGCCGACCTTGGCACAAGCCGGCTTTGCGTCCATCGCAGCGCGATAGAATGCGGGATCGGGCACCCGGCCGGTGCCGCCAGTATCCACTCCGATGACCGAAGCCACACCCGAACCACGCCGCCGTCCCGCGGGCATCTACCTGCTGCCGAACCTGCTGACCACCGGCGCCCTGTTTTCGGGTTTCTACGCCATCGTGGCTGCGGTCAACGGCCAGTTCGTGCCCGCCGTTGTCGCGGTCTACGTGGCGGGCCTGTTCGATGGCCTAGACGGGCGCGTGGCGCGCATGACCAACACCCAGAGCGAGTTCGGCGTCCAGTACGACAGCCTGTCCGATCTGGTCAGCTTCGGACTTGCACCGGCGCTCGTGGTGTACATGTGGGCCCTGGCGGGCCTGCGCGAGTTCGGCAACTTCCCGGGCAAGCTGGGCTGGCTGATTGCCTTCCTCTACACCGCCTGCGCGGCACTGCGACTGGCGCGTTTCAATACCCAGAGCGCCGGCGGCGCCGACAAGCGCTTCTTCACCGGCCTCGCCAGCCCGGCCGCTGCCGGCACCCTGATGGCCTTCGTCTGGGCCATGGAGGACCAGGGGCTGGTGGGTGGCAGCGTGCGCTGGGCCACGCTGGTGATCACCTTGCTGCTGGCGCTGGCCATGGTCAGCCGCGTGCCCTACTTCAGCTTCAAGGCGTGGCCCGAGAAAGTCCCTTTCATGTGGATCCTCGGGATGCTGCTGGTGGTGGTCGCGATCGCTTCCGATCCGCCGCGCATGCTGCTGCTGGTGGGCCTGGTCTACGTCGCCAGCGGTCCGGCGCTGTGGGCCTGGCGTCGCCTGCGTCGGCGGCCGGCATCCGCCTGACCCGCGACGGACTTCAGGCCATGAGCACGACCGTACCCGTACCCATCGGTGGCCGTGCACTGGCGCGGATCGGCCCCGAGGAGGTCGGCGTGCTGGCCGACTTCAGCCATGCCTTCGCGGCCTCGATCGACATCGAGGAGACCTTGCGCCGCGCGGTGCTGCAGATCGCCGAGCACATGGCCGCCGAGGCCGCAGCGGTCTTCCTGCTCGACCCGGCTCAGGGCGACGTGGTCTGCCGCGCCTGCGCCGGCCCGGTGGATGTCACCGGACTGCGCGTCGCCCGCGGGCGCGGAATCGTCGGTCGCGCCATCGAGGAAAACCGCGTGCAACTGGTGCGCGACACCGCCAGCGACCCGAACTTCCTCGGCCACCAGAAAGGCTTCCACACGCGCTCGATCCTGTGCGCGCCGCTGGATACCGCCTCCGGCCCGATCGGTGCGCTACAGGTGCTGAACAAGCGAGACGGTGCGCTGTTCGACAGCCACGACGCCAACGTGCTGCGCCTGCTCGCCGTGCCGACCGCCCTGGCGCTGAACAATGCCCGGCTGACCCGCGAACTGGTCGAGCAGAACCGCATCCGCCGTGAGTTCCAGCTGGCCCGGCAGATGCAGAAGACCCTGCTGCCGGCGCGCCGCCGCGAGTTCCCGGTGGTGGCGCTGAACGTGCCGGCGCGTGAAATCTCGGGCGATTTCTACGACTATTTCGAGCTGCCCGATGGCCGCATCGCCTTCTGCGTGGGTGATGTCGCCGGCAAGGGCATGGATGCGGCGCTGCTGATGGTGAGGGCATCGAGTTGCCTGCGCTGGGCGGGCAAGGACGGTCGT
>JANJUH010000134.1 GCA_024710675.1 Lysobacterales bacterium | reverse complement strand
CGGCTCGTTGCGCTCGCGCGAGATGAAGCGCTCGAACAAAAGGTTGCCGCGCGCCGGGTCGACCTCGGTGATGCCGAGGGCAAAGCAGACCGCCGAGTTGGCCGCCGAGCCGCGGCCCTGGCAGAGGATCTGCTGGCTGCGCGCAAAGGCGACGATGTCGTGCACGGTGAGGAAGTAGGATTCGAAGCGAAGCTCGGCGATCAGCGCCAGCTCGCGCTCGACCTGGGCTCGCACCGCAGCCGGCGTGCCGTTGGGCCAGCGTCGGGCCAGGCCTTCTTCGGTGAGCCGGCGCAGGTGCGCGGTGGCGGTGCTCCCCGCGGGGACCAGTTCGCGCGGATACTCGTAGCGCAGCTGGTCGAGCGAGAAACGGCAGCGCTCGGCGATGCGCACGCTCTCCTCGAGCAGTTCGGGCGGATACAGCCGGCGCAGCGCCGTCAGCGGCCGCAGGTGGCGCTCACCGTTCGGCAGCAGGCGATAGCCGGCCTCGCGCAGGGTCTGGTGATGGCGGATCGCGGTCAGCACATCCTGCAGCGCGCGGCGGCCGCGGGCGTGCATGTGCACGTCACCGGCGGCGACCAATGGCAATCCGGTGGCGGCGGACAGTGCGCGCAGACGCACCAGGCGCGCTGCATCGGCGGGTGTGCGATGCAGTTCGACGGCGATCCACACGCCATCGGGAAAACGCCCGGAAAGCCAGGCCGCATCGGCGATGCGGATGGCGTCGGGTGCCACTGTCGCGTGTGCCGTGATGGGGTTAGACATCGCGTTGTGCTGCCTGGGTTCGTGCAGCGGGGCAGGGGGCAGGGGGCAGGGGGACGGGTTCGCGTCATGGCCGGGACTTGCCGCAGGCTGAGACCCCTGCCCCTTGCCCCTCGCCCCTTTCACATCTCGCGACAGGTTTCCCCGACCTGTCGGGTCTCCGGTGAGCGATCCGGTACCCGCCGGTTCGGGTTCCCGATCGGCCTCCAGCCACAAGGCCAGCAGGCCCGGGCAATGCTCCGGAAAATCAACGCGGGTCAGTCGGTAGCTGCCTTTGTCGGCCGCCCGTCGCGCCGTGGTGATCAGCGCGCACAGCGTGGTGTAGCCGCGGTGGTCGCTGCACAGCAGGACCAGTCTCGTCCCGCACTGCAGCTTGAACTCGCTGCCGACGATCAACGGGAAGGCGTACTCGCGCGCCGCCTCATGGGCGCGCACGATGCCGGCCAGTGAGCATTCGTCGGTGATCGCCAGCGCCCGGTAGCCGAGCTTGCGGGCGCGCTCAACCAGCTCGCGCGCGCTCGAGGCGCCGCGCTGGAAGGTGAAATGGCTGAGCGCATGGAGTTCCGCGTAGGGCATGTGCCCATCTTAGCGGAACTGTATGGATGTACAGTCAATGAGGTGCGCCCGGCGAATGGCGGGGCTGGCCGGGAGGGTGCGACCATTTGGGGTGCACGAGGGCACGAGGGCACGAGGGCACGAGGGCACGAGGGCACGAGGGCACGAAGGCACGGAAGCACGGAAGCACGGAAGCACGCAAGAGCAAGTGCGACGCGAGGGCCTGCTTCTACGTGCCCTCCTGCGCTCGCAGCCGACGCATCGAATCGCTGCTCGGCGGCCTCCTTGGCGTGCCTGGCACGAAAGCCCTATCGCGTCGCCACAAAGACCATCTGGTGGCAGTGCCAGGGGTCGATGCGCTCGAGTGCGCCCTGCATGAAGCGCGGGAAGGGGTAATGCCCGAAGCCGCGGCCGCGGATGTCGCGGAAGCCGGCGAGGGCGAGCGTGCGCGCCAGTGCGCTGTAGCTGAAGACGACGAGGTGGCGGTGCTCCGGGGTTTCGCCTTCGACGATCGATGGGCTCATGGCCCGGGCCGGGTCGATCGGTGCCATGGCCTGCACCAGCGCCGCCGAATCCGGGTGTGGACCACTCGAAGGCATGCGCCCGGCCAGGATCAGGGCGGCGGTGAAATAGGTGCTGATGTTCGGTGTCAGCAGCACCAGTCGACCGCCCGGGCGCAGCACGCGCTGGCACTCGCGCAGGAAACGGCAGGGGTAGAGCAGGTGTTCGAGCACCGAGAGCGCGTAGACACACTGGTAGCGGTCGCTTTCCTCCGGCAATCCGGTATCGAGGTTACCCTCGATGATCGCGTGGCCACGGCGGCGCCCTTCGGCGACCAGGCCCGCGCCCCATTCGATGCCACTCAGGCGACTGCCGTCGATGCCGCAGCGCGAGCCGATCAGCGCCATTGTGTGGCCATCGCCGGCACCACAATCGAGCACTGGCCCATCGCCCGCGGCGATTGCCTCGCCGATGGCGTCGTAAGCCGCCGCGTAGGCGCGTCCCATCGCGTCCTGGTAGAGGCTCCGCAGGTAGCCGGCCAGCATCCGGGGGCGGCTCAGTCGTGCTCGACGCGGTTGCGACCGTTCGCCTTGGCCCGGTACAGGCGCTCGTCGGCGAGACGCAGGAGGTCGGCGCTGCCGGACATCGCACTCGCCCAGGCCGCCACGCCCAGGCTGGTGGTGATCGGGTGGCGCTCGCCACGGATGTCGAAATGGTGCTGCTCGACGCCGGTGCGCAGCGTCTCGGCATAGGTGCAGGCATCGGCAAGCGTGGCGCCGGGCAATGCCGCGGCGAACTCCTCGCCGCCGAGCCGGCCCAGGCGCCAGTGTCCGGGCGTGAGCTGGCGGATCAGTTGCGCAACGGTCTGCAGCACCTGGTCACCAACCAGGTGGCCGAAATGGTCGTTGATGCGCTTGAAGTGGTCGAGGTCGATGATGACTACCGCCAGCGCCTCGCCAGCGCGCGCGCGATCGACGCATTCGTCGAGCAGCGTGCGGAAATGGCGGCGGTTGAAGAAGCCGGTCAGGCCGTCGTGCACGGCCATCTCGATCAGGTTCTGGTGGTACTGGGCCTCGGGGCTGGCGCTCGAGAAGAACTTCAGCGAGTGGTTGCCGATGCCGATCTGGTCGCCGTCCTTCAATTCGGCGCGCATCACCGCCTGGCCGTTGAGGTAGGTCTTGTTGGTCGAGCCCAGGTCCTCGATGTAGAAATGCTCGCCCTCGCGCCAGATCCGGCAGTGGCTGCGCGAGATGCTGGGATGCGGCAGGCTGAGCGTCGCCTCGCCAGCGCGGCCGACAACGACCGGCACCGCCCCCAGCTCGACCTGGTGCCCGAGATAGGTGCCGGCGACGACGATCAGCCGCGGCGGACGTTCGCGCTGGTCCTGGTCGGGACCGGCGATGACCGTGGCGCGATCGGTGTTGGATTGCTCCTGGTGCACGACCTGTCCCACGTTTGCAGACCGCACGAGTCTAGCCCGCATGGGTCCGGACTGCGCCAGTATCTGCAGGAACGGGCGCAGCGGAGGCTGCCGTCAAGCGTCTCGGGATGGAGGTCCGGAACCGGCCGGCAGACATCAATCCGGGCGACGCGCCAGGGCCAGCAAGCCCAGCAGCATCAGCAGCGCCGTGGCGATCACCAGGCCATCGCGACCGAGGGCGGGGATCGGTGCAAAATCGAGCGCGCCGGAGATCCCGTTGATCGGCTGGTCGCTTCCCGGCAGCGCCGCGAAGCAGCGGTCGCCGAAGAGCAGCGGCGTGGTCACCACGGCCTCGGTGTTGACGGTGATGCCGGTGGCGACCTGGCTGCTGACGCCCTGGCGCGTGCAATGGACATCGAGACCGCCCGGGCAGTAGCCGGTGATCAGGATCTGGTCGGGGCTGGCCAGGCGCACTGCGGAGACGGTGCAGGTCTGGAGCTCGTACACGCCCAGCGTGCCGCTGACCTCGTGGGCGATCAGCAGCAGCGCGCGGCCGTTCGGGCTCTGGTCGGGTCGTACGTAGACCAGGCCCTCCGGCGACTGGTCCGGCCCCTGGCTAAGGCTGTAGCCGAGGTAGCTCGGCAGCGCCGGATTGGTCGCGTCGTAGACGAAGGCGCCGCCGATGCGCTCGAGGCCAACAAAGGCGAATTGGCGGCCACCGACATTGCCGAGCGTGATCGCCTCGGGCTCGGGGCCCTTGTTGTCGCTGCGTCCGTCGAACTCGCCCGGATCGTTCTCCTCGCTGTTGAAGAGCGTCGGGTGCAGCGCCGCGGTGATGGTCTCGAACTCGCTGCCGCTGTCGAAGACCAGGTTGCCGTTCTGCCCGTCGAAGACCGAGAAAGAGCGAGCGCCGAAGCTGTGGATGCGCTCGAACTCGGCGTCGCCATCCAGATTGCCGGTGGCGCGGGTGACGTTCAGGCGCCCGAGGTTGGCGTTCTGCTTCAGCGTCGCCGCATCCGGGAAGACCGCCGGGTCGAGCACGTAGCTGCCCGAGCCGGCGCGGACTTCCTCGCTGAAGCCGTCGTAGTCGCGGGCATCGCCTTCGTTGGCGGTGAACACCAGCGGGCGGCCGCCGGCATCCACCGTCACCGCAATGGCGTCGGGCTGGTACATGCCGGAGACCGGGAAGTTGCGGATCGAGATCGCGCGGGTGTTCGACGGGCCGTCGCGATCGCTGGGATCGAAGGCGTTGCCGGCAAGGCTGTGGTCCTTGAAGCCGAGCGCCAGGATCCGGGTGACGCTGCGGCTCGGGATGTCGATGACCGCGAGCGCATTGTTCTCCTGCAGCGAGACGAAGGCGGTGCGGCTGTCCGGGGTGATGGCGATGTACTCGGGCTCGAGGTCCTGCGCAACGCTGGCGCCGGGCCCGAAAATGCGCACCGCCGCCGGCAACTCGGCGGCGCGCGGGCCACCGGCGTTGAAATCGACGAAACGCACGGTGCTCACGGTCGCCGCGCCCACGCCGGCGGCCAGATCGATGATCGACACCGAGCCCTCCGGATCCACGGTGTAGGCATCGTTGGGCTCGCCTTCGTTCGCGCTGAGCAGGTAACGGCCGTCTGGGGTGAAGCTCACCATGTCCGGCAACGCGCCCACGGTCACCGAGCCGAGCGGGGCGCCGGCGGTGGAGTAGAAGGCGATCCGGCCCGGATCCTGCTTGACCGCTGCTTCCAGCGCGACCGCCACGATGCCGTTGCTGACGGCGACGCTGTTGGGAATGCCGAGGGCGCCCGTGTTGATGCGCTGGATCAGCGCCGGGGACTGCGGATTGGCGAGATCGAGGATGTCGAAGCTGCTGTCGGCGCCATTGACGACAAAGGCGCGGCGACTCTGCGCATCGAAGGCCACGATCTCGACGCCACCTTCGCCGATGCCCGAATCGTAGCCGCCGATGCGGCTGAGCTGTGCGCTCTGGGCCGTGAGCGTCAGCGGCAGGGCAGCGAACAGGGCCAGGGCGAGGCAGGTCGGGCGCATGGCGGCTTCCAAATGGCGAAAACCGCAACGCTCGCAGCCGGTGATGACGGCAGCGTGTCAGTCCAGTGACCGCTCCGCCGGCGGCACCGGGGCAAACCAGCCGACAGCGACCAGCAGTCCGCCGACGCCGAGGAAGGCGATGATCCCGGGCAGGTCGCCAAGGTACTGGCGATCGATCAGCAGCAGTTTGACGACGACGATGCCGGCCAGGCTGGCGCCGGCGATCCAGAGCGGCCGCCGCGCCAGGCGGGCGCCGAGCACCATGGCGGCGATGCCGAGCGCCGTCCATACGATCGACAGTGCGGCCTGGCTGAGCCGTTCGGCGATCAGGCTTTCGTCCCAGGGCAAGTGGCCCAGCTGATGAACGGCGCGCAGCGTGGCCATGGTCACCGCAAGGAAACCGAGGGCCAGCAGGCCCTGGCGGGCTTGCGGCTGCCATGACGTCGGCATCCGGCCCGCCAGCAGGACCAGCAGGGCGAGCGCGGCGGCCTGGGCGAATTCGAGGGCGTTCAGCAGGGGCAGGAAGCGGATGCCGTCGGGCGGTGTCCCGGCGCTGAGCAGGCTGGCCAAGAGCCAAAGCGAAAGGCCGGCGCTCATCGCTGCGCCCAGCACGAGCTCGCGCTCGCGACCGGCCAGCGGCCAGGCCAGCGCCGCCGGGCGGCGCCAGGCGAGGGTGACGGCCGCCAGCCAGGGCAGGGCGGCCAGGGCCATCGCGAGGCCGGCGTCGTAGTCGCTCCCGTTGCGGTGGTAGGCCTCGTTGGAGGCCAGCAGCGCGATCGCGGTGAGCATCGACACCTGCGCCGGCACGGCCAGGGCCAGCAGCCTGATCGCGCCCACGGCCATGAGCAACCAGGCCGCCCAGGCGTAGAGGTCGAGTCGCGCCAGGGTGCCCGTGTGTTCGGTGACGACAAGGATCGCCAGCGGCAAGCCTGCCAGTGCGGCGATGAGCGCGGCGCTGCGGGCCCGTGGCCATTCGAGCAGGCGGGCGAGCGCGGTGGCGAGCGCAAGGCCGGTCGCGCCGAGGATCACCAGGCCCGCCGGCCACTCGCGATAGCCGAGGTGGATGTCGACCTGGTCGAGCCCGGCCGCGACAAATCCCAGCCAGCCCGCGATGTGCAATACCGGGGCCAGGCGTGCGCCGGCACGATCGAGTAGCCAACTCGCCGCCAGCGTGCTGGCGACGATCAGCACGGCGCCGAACAGCCGCGCATCCCAAGCCGGATCGCCGCCATCGACCAGCACCCATAGCCAGCTCGCGGCGGCGCCAGGCGAGGGTGACGGCCGCCAGCCAGGGCAGGGCGGCCAGGGCCATCGCG
>JANJUH010000107.1 GCA_024710675.1 Lysobacterales bacterium | reverse complement strand
CGGCACGTCGGCCGCGTACTCCTTGCCCGCGGCCTCGAGTTCGCTGCGCGCCAACGCGATCTGATCGAGCGCGCGCAAGGCATCCTCAGGCCCCCCCAGCATCGGCAGCAGCAAGCGCACCGGCCCTGCGATGCCCGCACGCAAGATGGCACGGACCTGGGTGCGGAACAGTTCGGGATGACGCAGCGACAGGCGGATGCCGCGCAAACCCAGGGCCGGATTGGGCTCCACCGCATCGCTGCCCTGGCCCAGCGGCAGACGTTTGTCGGCGCCGATGTCGAGGGTGCGGAACACCAGCGGGCGACCGCTGACGCGCCTGACGGCCGCCAGGTACGACTGGTACTGCTCCTCTTCGTCCGGTGGCGCACTGCGGTGCAGGTAGAGGAACTCGGTGCGGAACAGGCCAACGCCCACGGCACCATTGCGCAGGGCGAGGTCCAGATCCTTCGCCTGTTCGGCATTGGCCCACAGGCGCACGTCTTCCTCATCGGCGGTGCGCGTGGGTGCATCGGCCAGGCGCTGCAGGCGTCCTGCGCGCCGGCGCTGCTCGTTCTGCCGCTCGCGATAGCGGGTCAGCCGCTCGGCATCGGGGTCGATCAGCACGAAGCCGCGATCGCCGTCGACGATCAGCAACTGGCCCTCGTGCACCATCTGGCGCGCTCCGCGCACGCCGACGATGCAGGGCACGCCCATCGAGCGCGCCAGGATCGAGGTATGGGACAGTGGGCCACCGGCCTCGGTCAGGAAGGCGGCAAGACCGCGCTCGACCATCGCCGGCAGCTCTGCCGGCTCGATGTCGTCCGCCACGATCACCGTGTCGTCGAGGGCGTCGTCCTCGGCGAACAGCGCCCGGGTGGGCCTCTGCGACAAGGCGATGGCGATGCGCCGCACGACCTGGTCGACATCGTCGCGGCGCGAACGGAAGTACTCGTCCTCGATCTGCTCGAAGGCGGCCATGAGCTGGTCGCGGGCCTGCTTGAGCGCCCACTCGGCATTGCACGATCGCGCGCGGATGAACTCGATGGGCGATTCCACCAGCGCATCGTCCTCGAGCATCATCAGGTGTGCTTCGATGAACTCGCGCACCTCGCTGGCGACATTGCCCGGCAGCCGCTGCGCCACTTCGGCCAGCCCCGAGCGCGCCGCACCCACCGCCGCCCGGTAGCGATCGATCTCGGCGCCGATCTGGTCGGGATCGAGGGTGTATTCGGGGATTTCGACGCCATGGGTGTCCAGCACCCGAGCGCGACCGATGCCGATCCCCTTCGATGCCCCCTGCCCGCTCAGGATCAGTGCCATGGGCGCTCAGTCCGGTTCGTCGAAACGGCGTTCGAACAAGGCCACCACGCCGGCCAGGGCTGCCTCTTCGTCGCCCCCGTCGCAGCGCACGATGACCGGGGTGCCCTTGCCGGCTGCCAGCATCATCACGCCGAGGATGCTCTGTGCGTTCACTTCACGACCACGCGCCAGCAGGGTCACCCGCGCCTGGTGGCGCCCGCACTCCTGGACCAGCTTGGCCGCCGCCCGTGCATGCAGGCCGAGGCGATTGCACACGGTGATTTCGCGTTCAACCATCGATGGCCACCCCCGCTCGCCCGCCGTCCCGGGCGATCTCGGCGAGATCGCGCAAGGACTTCTCAGGATAATTGAGCACGCGCAGCAGCATCGGCAGGTTGATCCCGCTGACACGGGCCAGCAGGCGCCCGGGTTCGTGCGCCGCGACCAGGTTGAAGGGGGTCGCCCCGTAGAGATCAGCGAGCACCAGCACGCCCTCACCCTCGTCGAGCCCGCGGATCGCCCCGCGCACCTGCGCCTGCGCGCGGCCGTCGTCGCGGACCTCCCAGGGCACCTCGACGACCTCCACATGGGCCGGCACCAGGCGCAGGATCCGCCGCGCTGCCGCCAGCAATCCCGAAGCGATGCCTTCGTGGCTGACCAACAGGATACCGACCGCCATCAGCCCAGCTCCCGGTGAAAGCACATCACCTCGCCACCCAGCGAGGCAAAGCGCTCCTGCAGCCGTTCGACCACGTAGACCGAGCGATGGCGCCCGCCGGTGCAGCCGACGGCAACGGTCAGGTAGCTGCGCTCGGCCGGATCGAAACGCGGCAGCCAGCGCTTCAGGAAACGCTCGACGTCGTCGATGAACTCGCCGACCTCCGGACGCGCGACGAAGTATTCGCGCACCGCGCCATCACGTCCCGACAAGGGGCGCAGACGGGGGTCCCAATGCGGGTTGGGCAGCGCGCGCGCGTCGAAGACGAAGTCCGAATCCACCGGCACGCCCCGCTTGAAGGCAAAGGACTCGAACAGCAGCGAGACTCCGCCGGCACTCAGTCCGAGCGCCTCGAGAATGCGCCGGCGCAACTGGTAGACGTTGAGATCGCTGGTGTCGATCTCGGCATCGGCGATCTGCCGCAAGGACCGCAGCACCGCGCGCTCGCGCGCGATGGCATCAGCCAGGGAAACACCCTCGGCCCCCAGCGGATGACGGCGACGGGTCTCGCTGAAGCGCTTGAACAGGACTTCGTCGCGGGTATCGAGAAAGACCAGGAAGGGCGCGATGCCGAGTCCGGCGAGTGCGGAGAAGGCACGTGGAAGCTCTTCGGGGTCAGTGCCAGCGGTGCGCGCGTCGATGCCGATGGCCACGCGCGGGTAGCGGGCACCACCCTCGCCAAAGGCATACTCGACCAGCGTGGGCAGCAGTGCCGGCGGCAGGTTGTCGATGCAGTAGAAGCCCAG
>JANJUH010000101.1 GCA_024710675.1 Lysobacterales bacterium | reverse complement strand
GTCCACGCCGACCTGGCGCGGATTGTCGAACGCGCCGCGGAGTTGTCGGCGCAGCCCTTCCTCGTCCTCGACGGCCTGCGCACACCCGCCGAGCAGCAGGAAATCCTCGCCCGCGGCGCCAGCACGCTGATCGACTCACGTCACTTGAGCGGCCATGCGGTCGATCTGGTCCCGCTGATCAACGGCAAGCCGCGTTGGGAGTGGCCGGCGATCCACCCGATCGCCGAGGCGATGCGCGCGGCGACGGTCGAGCTCGGCCTGCCGCTGCGCTGGGGTGGTGCCTGGGACATCGATTTCGCCGGCTCGAGCGCCGCGCCGGAAGCACTGGTCGAGGCTTATGTGGCCCGTCGGCGCAAGGCCCGCCAGCGGGCGCTGATCGACGGGCCTCATTACGAGTTGCCGCGCGCCAGCTACCCTGGCTGATGCACACGGCACCCGGTCAGGATCGCCCCGGTTTCGGCGCAAAGGCACCGGCCAGCAGCGCCCCGGGGAACTCCGGCCCCACCGCCAGCCCGCTGGCATGCCGTTACAGCGCCGCCTAATAGATCGCCGACAGCGCCGCCTGCACCAGGCCGAGCAGCAGGGAGGCGATCACGCCGAGGAAGACCAGCGCAAAGAACAGCGCGGTCTGCTGGCCGAACAGGGCCGCGAAGGCCGGCACCAGCACCACCAGCCAGAGCAGCACCTGCATCAGGCCGAAGACGATGCCCACGCCACCCTGGCCGATCAGGTTCTCGCCCCAAGTCTGCTTGAGCAGGCTCGCGCTTTCCTTCAATGCCTCGAGCGGACCGACGCCGCGATGCACCAGCACCGGCACGACCAGGAAGCTGGCCACCGTCCAGGCCACGCCCAACAGACCGACCACCCACTTGCCCACCGCACCGGCGCGCTCCTCGATTGCGCGCAGCAGCAGGCCCACGGTGGCGGCGACCATCGCGTAGCCGAAAATCGCCGACAGCCGCGAATTGGCGATCCTCAGGCCATCGCGAACGGTGGGATCACCGCCATCCAGCCGAATGGCGGCCGCACCCACCAGCGCCGTGTTGAAGTAGAAGATCACGAAGTACTGCACCAGGTAGAACAGGAACCCCCAGAGCAGCCAGAGCGGCGGAATCTCGCCCTGCTCCATCGCCTGCGGGTGACCGGCGGCCCAGAGCACGAAAGGTGCGGCAAAACTCAGGGCCACGAGCAAGGTCGCCAGGCCTGACACCGCCGGCAGGGCCAGCAACTCCGTGTCTTGTCGCAGCACCGCGGCACTGGCACGGATCAGGGCCCAACTGCGGGAGAAGCGCTCGAACATGGGATCCTCCGGCTGGCGACTGCGTGAGAGGTGATTCTGGCACCAATCCAGCAGGCTGGCGCACGCCGGATGCCGTAGGTCTGGCATCTGTGGGTCAGGATCTTGTGGGTCGGGATTCATCCCGACACTCTCACCGAGAAGACGCCATGACCGCGTGCGCTTCATGGCGGCACGGAAAGGGGCAGGCGAAAGGGGGCGGGGGCCGAACGAGCGGCGAGATCCGACCCCGACGCGAACCGGATCCCCTGCCCCCTGCCCCTTGCCCCCGCGGGAACTTTCCGGCACGACCGTTGTCCCAGCGCGGCGGCCTGCGCATCGGGGCCTTGAGTTCGGGCCAATCGCCCCCATCTGCCCTCGGCGCGTCATGTCCACGCAGCGTCAGTCACGCCTTCACGTCCCGTCCACCCGGTTCCCCGTGTTCGTGCCAAGAAAATGATAGAAATCAATAACCTGACGAAAAGATACGGTGATCTGCTCGCGGTCGATGCCGTGAGCTTCAAGGTCGCTCCCGGCGAAGTGCTCGGCTTCCTCGGCCCCAATGGCGCCGGCAAGTCGACCACGATGAAGATGATCGCCGGCTTCCTGAGCCCATCGGCGGGCTCGATCCGCGTCAATGGCTTCGATGTCGAGCAGCAGCCGCTCGAGGCCAAGCGCTGCATCGGTTACCTGCCCGAAGGCGCGCCCGCCTATGGCGAGATGACCCCGGCGAGTTTCCTGTCCTTTATCGCCGACATCCGCGGCATCGACCCGGCCAGCAAGGACCGGCGCATCCGCGAGGTCGTCGAGCGCCTCGGCCTCGAGCGCGTCTTCGAGCAGCGGATCGAGACGCTGTCGAAGGGCTTCAAGCGCCGTGTCGGCCTCGCCCAGGCCATCCTGCACGACCCCAAGGTGCTGATCCTCGACGAGCCCACCGACGGCCTCGACCCGAACCAGAAGCATGAGGTGCGCGCGCTGATCCAGGGCATGGCGAAGGACAAGATCATCATCGTGTCCACGCACATCCTCGAGGAAGTGCATGCGGTCTGCACGCGCGCGGTGATCATCGCCAGCGGCCGCATCCTTGCCGATGCGACGCCGGACGAGCTGGAAGCGCGATCGCGCTACCACGGTGCGGTGACCGTGCGCACTGCGGACCTCGAAGCGCTGAAGTCGGCGCTGGCCGGCGTGCCGGGTGTGGCGGAAGTCGTCATCGATGCCGAAGAGCGCGTCGCCACGGCCTTCCCGGCCAAGGGCCAGGCGATCTTCGGTGCTGTCAGCCGCCTGATCCAGGAGCGCCAGCTCCCCGTCAACGAGGTCTCGCTGGAACGTGGCCGCCTCGACGAGGTGTTCCGCACCATCACGCAGCAGAGCGGAGGTCGTTCATGAATCCCGTGTCGGTGATCTTCCGGCGCGAGCTCGCGAGCTACTTCGCGACGCCGGTGGCCTATGTCTTCATCGTCATCTTCCTGGTGCTGGCAAGCGCTTTCGCCTTCCAGCTCGGCGGCCTGTTCGAGCGTGGCCAGGCCGATCTCAAGCCCTTCTTCGACTTCCACCCCTGGCTCTACCTGTTCCTGGTGCCGGCGGTGGCGATGCGGATGTGGGCAGAGGAACGCAACACCGGCTCGATCGAACTGCTGTTGACGCTGCCGGTGACGCAGAACCAGGCCGTGCTCGGCAAGTTCCTGGCAGGCTGGGCCTTCCTCGGCATCGCACTGTTCCTGACCTTCCCGATCTGGATCACCGTCAACTATCTCGGTGACCCCGACAACGGTGTGATCTTCGCCAGCTACATCGGCAGCCTGCTGATGGCCGGTGGCTTCCTGGCGATCGGCAGCGCCGTCTCGGCCGCCACCCGCAGCCAGGTGATCGCCTTCATCATCACCGTGGTGATCTGCTTCGGCCTGCTGCTGGCCGGCCACCCGCTGGTGCTGTCGGTGGCCAAGCTGGTGTTCCCGCAGTGGCTGGTCGATGGCGTGGCTGCGCTCAGCTTCATCACCCACTTCAGCTCGATCGCCAAGGGCGTCATCGATTTGCGCGATCTCGTCTTCTTCGGCCTGCTGATCGGCGTGTTCCTGTACGCCACCAGCGTGGTCATCGACCTGAAGAAAGCGGACTGAGGGAGAGCCCATCCATGAACGCGATCCAGAAGCGCGCCTCGGGCGGCCTGACCCTGCTGGTCCTGCTGCTGCTCTTCATCGGCGCCACCATTGTGTCCAACCTCGTGCTGCGCGGCGCGCGCATCGACCTGACGGCCAACAACGAGTACACCCTCAGCGAAGGCAGCAAGGAAGTCATCGCCGGCATCGACGAGCCGATCAACCTCTACTTCTACTTTTCCGACGAAGCCAGCCGCGACCTGCCGCCGGTGCGCACCTACGCCCAGCGCGTGCGCGAACTGCTGGAAGAGATGGCCGGACGATCGGGCGGGAAGCTCAGGCTGTCGGTCATCGATCCGCAGCCCTTCAGCGAGGAGGAGGACGAGGCCGCCGCCTACGGCCTGCAGTCGGTGCCGGTGGGCAGCACCGGCGAGAAGCTGTTCTTCGGCCTGGCGGGCAGCAACAGCCTCAACGGCCGTGCCGCCATCCCCTTCTTCCAGCCCGACCGCGAACTCTTCCTCGAGTACGAAGTCGCCAAGCTGGTGCAGGCGCTGGTCAAGCCCGACAAGCCGGTCATCGGCCTGATCAGCTCGCTGCCGCTGGTGGGCGGCTTCGATCCCGCCACGCAGCGCATGAGCGATCCGTGGGCGGTCTACCAGCAACTCGCAGACCTGTTCGAGGTGCGTCCGCTCGGCACCGAGCTGACGACCATCGACGAGGCCGTGAAGCTGCTGCTGATCGTGCACCCCAAGGCGCTGTCCGAGGACACCCAGTACGCGATCGACCAGTTCCTGCTCAAGGGCGGGCGCGCTATCGTGTTCGTCGACCCGAACGCCGGCGCCGACACCTCGGGTAATGATCCGAACAACCCGAGCGCGGCGATGTTTGCCGACAAGAGCTCGAACCTGCCCAAGCTCTTCGAGGCCTGGGGTGTCGAGTACAAGGCCGACGAGGTCGTCGTCGACCGCGCCCTCGGCCTGCAGGTGCAGGTGAGTGCCAACGAGCCGCCGGTCACGCATCCGCTGATCCTCGGCCTGCGCAGCGCGCAGATGAATGCCGACGACCTGCTGACGGCCAAGCTGGAGCAGCTCAATGTCGACTCGGTCGGCCAGTTGAAGCTGAAGGAAGGTTCGGCGTTGACGCTGGAACCGCTGCTGCAGTCGAGCGCCGACTCGGCCACGGTGTCGACCGAGCGCATCCGCTTCCTGCCCGATCCGCGCGAGCTCTTGAAGGACTTCACGCCGAGCGGCGAGAACCACGTGATCGCCGCGCGTCTGAGCGGCAAGTTGAAGAGCGCCTTCCCCGACCGCGCCGAGCGCGAGGGCCACGTCGCCGAGGCCGCCGAGGACGTGCAGCTCATTGTCTTCGCCGACGCCGACCTGCTGACCAACCGGCTGTGGGTGCAGGTGCAGAACTTCTTCGGCCAGTCGCTGGTGCGTCCCTTCGCCGACAACGGTGACTTGGTGGTCAACGCCGCCGACATGCTGTCCGGCTCGCCGGCGCTGATCTCGATCCGCGGCCGCAACAGCAGCGCGCGCCCCTTCACGGTGGTCGAGGCCATGCGCCGTGCCGCCGACGAGCGCTTCCGCGAGACCGAGGTGCAGCTGCAGGAGCGCCTGAACGAGACCGAGCAGAAGATCAACGAGCTGCAGGCCGGCAAGGACGAGGAAAGCGCGCTGATCCTGTCGCCCGAGCAGCAGGCCGAGATCCAGCGCTTCCAGGAAGAGAAGCTGAAGATCCGCAAGGAGCTGCGTGATGTCCGTCGCAGCCTGGACCAGGACATCCAGCGCCTGGGCGCGACGCTCAAGTTCATCAACATTGCACTGGTGCCGCTGCTGGTGATCGCGGTGGCGCTGGCGCTGTGGTCGCTGCGCCGGCGCCGCCGTCGCCAGGTCGCCGCCACGGGAGTCTGAAGCCATGGCCACGAACCGACTCATCGTCCTCGTACCCGTCACCGTGGCCGTGCTCGCCGCCGGCTTGTGGATCAGCCGCAACCAGCAGGGCAGCGGCGGATCCACCGCCTCCGCGCCACTGGTGGCCGACCTGGCCACCCGCATCAACGAGGTCGACTCGCTGAAGATCAGCGGCGCCGGTGGCGTCGTGATCGCCGAACTGGCGCGCGGAGAGGCGGGCTGGACCGTCGCCAATCGCCAGAACTACCCCGCCGATGTCGGCAAGGTGCGCGAGTACCTGCTGGCGCTGTCCGAATCGAAGGTACGCGAGGAGAAGACCCGCAAACCCGAGAACTACAGCCGCCTCGGTGTCGAGGACATCACGGATGTCGAGGCCAAGGGTCAGCTCGTCGAACTCGGCGGGCTGCCGCAGCCGGTCGGCCTGATCGTCGGCATCAGCGCGGGCACCGGCGCCCCCGGCACCTTCGTCCGTCGCGCCGGCGAGGAACAAGCCCTGCTCGCCAGCGGCCAGCTCGTGCCCGACAAGGAAGGCGGCAACTGGCTGGTCAAGCAGATCATCGACCTGCCTTCGGACGAAGTGCGCAGCGTCAGCGTGACCGCGCCCGACGCCAGCGTCGTCCGCATCGAGAAGGACGATCCGGCGGCCTTCAACTACAGCGTGCTCGACATCCCCAAGGGCCGCAAGCTGGCCTCGGAATCGGGCGGCAACCTGATCGGCGGCGCACTGGCCTCGCTCAACCTCGAGGATGTCGCACCCGCCGCCGAGCGCGAGCCCGACCCCGCCGGCACCTGGACTGCCACCTACACCACCTACGCGGGCATGGTCGTCGAGGCCAGGCTGTGGGATGTCGATGGCAAGGTCTGGTCACGCTATACGGCGCGCCTCGACGAGGAGCGACTGGCCGCCTGGATCGATGCGGAAAAGGCCAGGGCCGACGCCGATCGCGCGACTGCCGAGGCCGAAGCCAAGGCCAAGGCCGAGGCGGCGAGCGCGGATGGCAAGGAAGGCGAGGCCACCGACGTCACGGCCGATGCGCTTCCGGAACCCTTCGATGCCGACAAGGCACTGGCCGACAAGCGGGCCGAACTCGACAAGGCCATCGCCGAGATCAACAGCCGCACCTCCGGCTGGAGCTACGCGATCCCGACGTGGAAGGCCGCCAACATCCGCAAGAAGATGGTCGATTTGCTCGAGGCCGAACCGGCGAAGTGAGGTGTTTCGGGACCCGGGGAGACGTTCTCCGGGACCGATGTGGGAGCGCGCTTGACGCGCGATCGATGCTTCGAGGCAGTCCGATCGCGCCACAAGGGCGCTCCCACATCGAACCGAAGGCCCCGGGCAGCCGACAGGGTGTCCAGGGACTCGGGACTCGGGACTCGGGACTCGGGACTCGGGACTCGGGACTCGGGACTCGGGACTCGGGAGAGGCTCGCAGAAATCGATGTGGGAGCGCGCTTGACGCGCGAATGGGCTGCCCCAAGTCCATCCGATCGCGCCACAAGGGCGCTCCCACATCGCTTTGCAGAACTCAGGCAAGGTATGGCGCGACAGCTGAATGAACCGATGAAGCAAGCCGCCAACCCTGCCCGCCCCATCCTCGCCGCCGCCGCCCTGCTCGGCTTCGCCGCGGTCCTTCTCGGCGCGCTTGGCGCCCATGCCTTCGACCACCTGCTCGTCGGTCGCGCCGAAGTGCGCTTCGAGACCGCACTGCGACTGCATCTGGCCCATGTCCCTGCCCTGCTGGCGATCGGTCTCGCGCAGGCCCGTTGCGCGCCGCGGGCATGGCTCATCGGCGCCTGGCTGCTGCTGGCCGGCGTGCTGGTCTTCTGCGGCGGGCTTTACCTGGCCGCGCTGACGCCGGTCACCGCGCTGATCCCCATCGTCCCCTGGGGCGGTGCGGCGATGATGGCGGGGTGGCTGGTGTTGGCATGGGGGTTTGTGGCTCAGAAGCCGTGAGTGGTCAGTGGTCCGCCCGCCTGCGGCGTGCTCAGTGGTGAATGGCAGAAGCGTCGGCATGAATGCCGACCCACGAGCTCGCGATGCTCTTGTGGGTCCGGATTCATCCGGACGCTCTTCCGGTCGCAGCTGGTGAGCAAAATACAAGCGCCCAGAGCGCCCGGAGGGCAGGGGAGCCGCTCCTGCCACTCACCACTCACCACTGGGCGCGCCTGCGGCGCGCGGACCACCCACTATTCGCCAGCGACTTTGGTCCAAATCCGCCTCCCAGCGCATCGCGAGTGCGAATCCGTTCGGATTGCGCCCGCTATACTTCGCCGCCTTCGCGTAGCCCTCCCTCGGGAGCGCGAGCCCCTGCCCTCACCTCGCAGACCTGCCGTGTGCGCTGATCTCAACGAGCTCTACCAGTCCTCGCCGCTCTCGGGCGCCAATGCCGCCTTCGTCGAAGAACTCTACGAAGCCTATCTGGCCGACCCCTCTGCGCTCGCACCGCGCTGGCGCAGCTACTTCGATGCGCTGCAGCAGGCCGGGGCGGCGCGCGATGTCGCCCACGGCCCGATCCTCAAGCAGATCGGCGAGCTTTCCCGCGCCGGTGCCAAGCACCTGCTGCATGCCGCCAGTGCCTCCGCGCATTCGGACGACCAGGCCAAGCAGGGCGCGGTGCTCAAGCTGATCAACGCGTACCGGACCCGCGGCCACCTGGCCGCACACCTCGATCCGCTCGGCCTGACCCCACCCGAGTCGGTGCCGGACCTCTCGCCCGAGTTCCATGGACTCTCGCAGGCGGACCTCGATACCGAGTTCGACCTCTCGACGCTGGCCGGCGGCCGTCGCGGCAAGCTCCGGGACGCCCAGAAGCGACTCGAGGGCGCCTATTGCGGTTCGATCGGCGCCGAGTTCATGCACATCACCGAGTACGCCCAGCGGCGCTGGATGCAGGAGCGCTTCGAGGGTCCGGCCGGTGCCTTCGGTTTCAGCACCGCGCAGAAGCTCCGCGTGCTCGACCGCCTGACCGCGGCCGAGGGCCTCGAACGCTATCTGCACACCAAGTACGTCGGCCAGAAGCGCTTCTCGCTGGAAGGCGGCGACTCGCTGATCCCGATGCTCGACGAGATCGTCCAGCGCGCCGGCAAGGATGGCGTCAAGGACGTGGTCATCGGCATGGCCCACCGCGGCCGCCTGAACGTGCTGGTGAACATCCTCGGCAAGCCGCCGCGGGCACTCTTCGATGCCTTCGAGGGCAAGCACGAGGACCATTCCGACCCGGCCCACTCCGGCGACGTGAAGTACCACCTCGGCTTCTCCTCCGACGTGGCCACGCCCGGCGGTGCCGTGCACCTTGCGCTGGGCTTCAATCCATCGCACCTCGAGATCATCGACCCGGTGGTTGCCGGCTCCGTGCGCGCGCGCCAGACCCGTCGTCACGACCACGAACGCAAGCAGGTGCTGCCGATCCTGGTCCACGGCGATGCCGCCTTCGCCGGCCAGGGCGTGGTGATGGAGTTGTTCCAGATGTCGCAGGCGCGCGGCTACGCCGTCGGCGGCACCGTCCACATCGTGGTCAACAACCAGGTCGGCTTCACCACCAGCAACCCGCAGGACGCGCGCTCGACGCAGTACTGCACCGATGTCGCCAAGATCGTCTCGGCGCCCGTGCTGCATGTCAATGCCGACGACCCGGAAGCGGTGCTGTATTGCGCCCAGGTCGCGCTCGACTACCGCCAGGCCTTCAAGCGCGACATCGTCATCGACCTGGTCTGCTACCGCCGCCACGGCCACAACGAGGCCGACGAGCCGGCGGCCACGCAGCCGCTGATGTACCAGAACATCCGCGCCCGCAAG
>JANJUH010000065.1 GCA_024710675.1 Lysobacterales bacterium | reverse complement strand
GGGCGATGTCGCCTCGATCCTGCACCAGGTGCGCGAGGGCATCGCCTGCCTGATCGGCAACGGTGTGGTGCTCTCGCCCGAGGCGCTGCGCAAGGAGGTGATGGAGCTGGAGGCTACCGGCGTGGCGGTGCGCGAGCGCCTGAAGATCAGCCCGGCGGCGCCGCTGATCATGCCGTATCACGTCAGCCTGGACCTGGCCCGCGAGCAGGGCTCGGGCAAGGGCAAGATCGGCACCACCGGCCGCGGCATCGGCCCGGCCTACGAGGACAAGGCCGCCCGCCGCGGTATCCGCGTCGCCGACCTGTTCTACCCGCAGGAGTTCGCCGAGAAGCTGCGCGCGGTGCTGGATTACCACAACTTCGTGCTGGCGAATTACTGGAAGGTTCCGGCGATCGACTACCAGGCGGTGCTCGACGAGGCGATGGCCTTCGCCGAGTTCGTGCGTCCGATGGTGGGCGATGTCGCCTCGATCCTGCACCAGGTGCGCGAGGGCGGCGGTCGCATCCTTTTCGAAGGCGCGCAGGGCAGCCTGCTCGACATCGACCACGGCACCTATCCCTTCGTGACCTCCTCGAACACCACCGTCGGCGGCGCCTGCTCGGGCACCGGCGTGGGCGCGCGCGACCTCGATTACGTGCTCGGCATCATCAAGGCCTCTGCGACGCGCGTCGGCGGCGGTCCCTTCCCGACCGAGCTCGAGGATGCCGTCGGCCAGGGCCTGCGCGATCGCGGCCAGGAATACGGTGCCACCACCGGCCGGCCGCGTCGCTGCGGCTGGCTCGACGCCGTCGCCGTGCGCCGCACGGTGATGATCAACGGCATCAACGGGCTGTGCGTCACCAAGCTCGACGTGCTCGACGGCGAGCCGGTGGTGCGGGTCTGCGTGGGCTACCGCTACCGCGGCCAGGAGACCGACCAGGCGCCGCTCGACATGGCCGGCTGGACCGAATGCCAGCCGGTCTACCAGGACTTCGAAGGCTGGACCGAGAGCACCCGCGGCGCGCGCCGCTTCTCCGACCTGCCGCGCAACGCCCAGCGTTACCTCGAAGGCGTGCAGGACCTCGTCGGCTGCCCGATCGCACTCGTCTCCACCGGCCCCGACCGCACCGAGAACATCGTGTTGCAGGATCCGTTCGCGGGGTGAGCGGGTGCGGGGTGGTGAGTGGTGAGTGGTGAGTGGTGAGTGGCAGAAGCCTCGGCATGAATGCCGACCCACGGGCTTGCGATGCGCTTGTGGGTCCGGATTCATCCGGACGCTTTTCGGGCATTCAGGCAGAAGCGTCGGGATGAATCCCGACCCACAGGAGCAGGGCGTATCCACCCCAAGCCCCTGTCCCGATCCACGCTTTTCTTCGCGTCCTTTGCGTCCTTTGCGGACCCATGCTCTTCCCGAGTCCCGACCCAGCCTTACTCCCCAGCCGCCATCGTCATCCGCTGCCCCATCCTTACCTTCGCGGCCTCGACCAGCGCCGGGTCCCAGCCGGGGTGGCCGGCGGCGGTGACGAGGATCACGGTCGATCCCATGTTGAAGCGGGCGAGTTCAAAGCCCTTGCCGAACTCGCGCGCGATCGGCAGTTCGCGGCGCACGATGGTGCGGCCGTAGGGTGGCGTGATGGTGCCATCGAAGACCGTCTCGATGCTGGAGACGAAGATCGCGCCGACCATCACCACCGCGAGCGGGCCCTGGTCGGTCTCGAAGAACATGGCCAGGCGTTCGTTGCGGGCGAACAGGCGCGGGATCGATTCGACCGTCCACGGCGCCACCGAGAACAGCCGCCCGGGCACGTGGATCGTGTGGGTCAGACGCCCGGCCAGCGGCACGTGGACGCGGTGGTAGTCGCGCGGCGAGAGGTAGATTGTCGCGAAGCCGCCGCCCTCGAAGCGGGCCGCCTCGGACTCGCTGCCGAGCAACTCGGCCAGCGAGTAATCCATGCCCTTGGCCTGCACGATGCGGCCACCGTGCAGGCGGCCGATCTGCGAGATTGCGCCATCGGCCGGGCAGGCGAGTGCCAGCGGATCGCTGTCGAGCGGACGCGCATCCGGCTTCAGTGCCCGGGTGAAGAAGGCATTGAAGCTGGGGTAGCTGTCGGTATCGGGATCGGCGGCATCCGACAGGTCGATGCGATAGGCGCGACGGATCAGTGCGATCAGCAAGCGCTTCCACGGCCCGAAGCGCCAGTGCGTGGCGAGGCGGACAATCGTCGACAGCAGCCGGTGCGGCAGCAGCAGTTGCAGCGCGGTGCCGAGGTCACGGGCGATCATCGCGGGCTCCCCTGGGCGATCAATGTGGCCAGGTCGCCGGCGATGGCGCTGGCAAGGTGCGGCGGCCGGATCAGGCCGACCAGTTGCCCGCTCGGGTCGATCACGAGGATCGAGCTGGTGTGGTCGATCGTGTAGTCGTAGGGGCCGTCGCCGGTGGGCGTGCGCGCGTAGACGATGCCGAGCGCGCGAGTGAAGGCGAGCAGGGCCTCGTCACTGCCGGTGATCGCCTCGAAGGCGGGGTCGAAGAATGCGACATAACGCGAGAGCACATCCGCGGAGTCGCGTGCCGGGTCCACCGAGACAAAGCTGACGGCCACATCCAGCCCGGGAGACCTCCGTTCCAGCTCGGCGCGCGCTTCCTTGAGCACACTCAGGGTCGTCGGACACACGTCCGGGCAGTGGGTGAAACCGAAGAAGACCAGGCGCCAGCGGCCATTCCAGTCGGTGCGGCCCACCGGGCTGCCGTCGGTGCGGGCAAGGGCCACATCGGGAATGGGCTTGGGTTTCGGGTAGAGCAGGATCGAGCCCACCCGTGGCGCCTCGTCGCCGACGGCATCGGGTGCAGTGAAAAGGCGGGCGCTGGCGAGATAGCCGCCAAGGCCGGCGACCAGGGCGAGCACGACGATGATCCAGGGCAGCTTGCGTTCGAGTGAGCTCATCGAATCCTTTCGGCCCGTGCGAGCGGGCGTCGCAAAAGTCACCAAACCGCCAGTATAGGGAGCGCCGACTGTGCGGATCGTGAGCGGCATAATCACAGGCGCAGAGCTTTGCGTCCGCCTGGTCTGTGCGAGGATCGGGGGATTGCCGACGCCGCCACCCGAACCGCCCGGAGGACCGATTGACCGCTGAACTGCGCACCCTGGGCGACTTCATTCGCTACGCCACCAGCCGCTTCAATGCCGCAGGCCTGAGTTTCAGCCAAGGCTTCCAGAGCGCGCTCGACGAGGCCAGCTATCTGGTGCTGACCACCTTGCACCTGCCGCACGACCTGCCGCCGGCCTACGTCGGCTCGGCGCTGCTCGCCGAAGAGCGCGAGTTGCTGCTGGAGCGCATTCGCCAGCGTGTCGACGAGCGGGTGCCGGTCGCCTACCTGACCGGCGAGGCCTGGTTTGCCGGTCTCAGCTT
>JANJUH010000061.1 GCA_024710675.1 Lysobacterales bacterium | reverse complement strand
GGCAGTACGGTTTCGACGCCATCTCGCTGATGCCGACCAATCTCTACGGGCCCGGCGACAACTTCCATCCGCAGAACTCGCATGTGCTGCCGGCGCTGATCCGGCGCTTCCACGAGGCGAAGCTCGCCGGGGTTCCGAGCGTGACGATCTGGGGCACGGGCACGCCGCGGCGCGAGTTTCTGCATGTCGACGATCTTGCCGACGCGTGCGTGTTTCTGCTCCGGAACTACGA
Organism: Lysobacterales bacterium; assembly: GCA_024710675.1. Lineage (GTDB taxonomy): Bacteria > Pseudomonadota > Gammaproteobacteria > Xanthomonadales > SZUA-5 > JANJUH01. The sequence continues at coordinate 3,331 of JANJUH010000061.1, read as the reverse complement.
CGACGAGCAGATCGTCAATGTCGGCGTCGGTGACGACCAGACCATCCTCGAACTGGCGCAGACCATCGCGCGCGTCGTCGGCTACGAAGGCGAGATCCTGACCGATCCCAGCAAGCCCGACGGCACGCCGCGCAAGCTGCTCGATGTGTCGCGGCTGCACGCGCTCGGCTGGCAGGCGCGGATCGGGCTGGAGGAGGGCATCGCCAGCACCTACCGCTGGTTCGTCGAGCACGCCGCCGAGGTGCGCGCATGACGGTGCTGGTCTGCGGTGGCGCGGGCTACATCGGCTCGCACATGGTGCGCGTGCTGCGCGAGGCGGGCGTGGCGGTTCGGGTCTTCGATGATCTCTCGACCGGTCACCGCGAGGCGATCGAGGGCGTGGAACTGGTGGTCGGTCGGTTGCAGGACCGCGCCGCGCTCGATGTGGCCTTCGCGCCGGGCGATGTCGAGGCGGTGATCCACTTCGCGGCCAAGGCGCTGGTCGGCGAGTCGGTGGCCGATCCGCTGCTGTACTACGACAACAATGTCATCGGCACGCTGCGCTTGCTGGAGGCCATGCAGCGGCATGCGGTGAAGCGCCTCGTGTTCTCCTCGACGTGTGCGATCTACGGCGTGCCCGAGACCGATCGCATCGCCGAAGATCACCCGAAGCGGCCGATCAACCCCTACGGCGCCAGCAAGTGGATGTGCGAGCAGATGATCGGCGATGCGGCACGCGTCGGCATCCGCTCGGTCTGCCTGCGCTATTTCAACGCCGCCGGCGCCGCGCTCGACGGCTCGATCGGCGAGTCGCACGATCCCGAGACCCACCTGATCCCGAACGTGCTGCGCTCGGTGTTTGGTCTTGCGCCGGATCTGGTCGTGCACGGCACCGACTACCCGACGCCCGACGGCACCTGCATCCGCGATTACGTGCATGTGCTCGACCTCGCCGACGCGCACGCGCGGGCGATCGAGTTCTTGCGGGAAAACGATGGCGCGCACGCCTTCAATCTCGGCACCGGGCAGGGACTGTCGGTGCTCGAAGTCATCGCCGCCGTCGAACGCGTGTCCAGCATCCCGCCCCGCTGGCGCGCCGGCGTACGCCGCCCCGGCGACCCGCCGCGACTCGTCGCCGACGCCACCCGCGCGCACCAGATCCTCGGATGGCAACCGCGCCACTCGGGCGTCGACCAGATCGTTGCCAGCGCGTTGGCCTGGCACAACCAGCCTCGGTATTGAGAGCAATCCCCGCGTAGCCCGCCTGCGGCGGTACGCTCTGGCGTCATCGCCGCCCTCCGCACGGGCCCCGCTTCCCGTGCGCCATTAGCCAGCGATCCCGAACCGGCGGATCGCGTTGGCATTTCTCCCGGACACCTTTCGATTCGTCGCGCGGTTCGCCGCGAGGATTCTCTGCGTCCGCGTTTTGCCGTAGGAGCGCCCTCTGGGCGCGATCCGCTCTCGCGGCTAGGCCCTTCGCGCGCAGAGCGCGCTCCTACCGGGTGCGGTGGGCTGCCGCGCCACTCGTAGGAGCGCCCTTGGGCGCGATCCGGGTTGTCGGCAGGACCATTTCGCGCGCAGAGCGCGCTCCTACAGGGGGGTCTGCTACCGTTCGTCGGAAAATCCGGGTTTCGCATGACCATACGGTTGCGTTTGGTCGCATATGTGACGAAACCTATTCGTCCATGCCGGATCACTCGGATGGCTTGACCGCTGGGGAGGCGGTGCCATCCGGGGACTCCGGGGTCCATGCCTCCGTGATGGGGATCCGGAGATGGCGGGGATGGTCAGCCGGTGGGTGCGGGGCTTCGTGCATCTCCGGGTGCTGGCGGGATTTCGCCTGGCCATCCTCGTGTCGCTCGCGTTGGTGTCCGCGCTGGTGCCGGATCCGGGTGAGGCGCTGGAGGTCTCCGGCCCGATCACCGCAGATACCACCTGGCGCCTCGCCGACTCGCCGATCCAGGTGAGGGCAACGATCGAGATCACTGGCGGCGCGGTCCTGGCGATCGAACCGGGTGTCGACGTGCGCTTCGATGCCGGGACGCTTTTGCGTGTGCAGGCCGGAGCCTTGCGCGCCCTGGGCGCCACTGCCGAGCCCATCCGCTTGCGATCCGCAGCGCCGTCGCCTGCAGCGGGTGATTGGGGCCCGCTCGAGTTCGTTGACGGCACCGTCGATGAGGACACGATCGTCGAGTACGCCGAAGTTGCGCACGGGCGGGGCATCCGCATCGAAGCCGCCTCGCCACGCCTGGCCCACATTCACTTCGAGGCGAACCAGGGTGCGGCCATCTCGGTCGACCTCGCGTCCTCCCCGCAAGGCGAGGGACTGACCGCCAGCGGCAACGGGCTCGACGGCATCCTGCTGCCCGCCGGCACCATCACCGCTTCGGTGCGCTGGGGGCTGGTCGGCCTGCCCTATGTGCTGGCTGGCGACGTGATCTCGGTGGGTCATCCGCCGATCCGGATCCTGCCTTCGGCGATCAGCCTGCGGGAAGGCGAGCAAGCTTCCTTGGACGTGCTGCTGGCACGGCCGGCGCCGGCGCAGGGATTGAGCCTCGATGTGGCGGTCGATCCCGCGGGCCTTGTCGGGGTCGGAAGCCTGCTGGCCTTCGGCGAGGGCCAGACCTCGGCGGTGCTGCAGGTCACAGGCGGAGCCGCCGGAGCGGCCACGCTGACCCTGAGCCACCCCGATCTCGACCAGGCACAGGCGGCGCTCACCGTGACGGACCGGCTGGCGATCAGCGTCCGGCCGCCCGCGAGCGTGCTTGCACCCGCCGAGACCCGCTCGATCGATGTGCGGCTGAGCGGGCCGGCACCGCAAGGCGGGGTGCTGATCGCCTTGGCGAGTTCGGACGTCAACGTCGTCACGGTGACCCCGACATTGACGATCCCCGAAGGCATCGCCGGCGGCGCGGTCAATCTGCAGGCGCTGGCGCTCGGCCAGGCCACGATTTCCGCCAGCGCGGACGGACTGGTCGGCGCCAGCACCGAGGTCAGCGTCCGCGAACGCTTCCTCACGCTCGGACCCTTCGCGCCCTTGTCGCCGGGTGCCAGTCGCTTGCTCCCTGTCGATCTGTCGGTTCCCGCGCCGCCGGGTGGTTTGACCGTCAGCTTCAGCAACAGCAACAGCGCGGTGGCCACGCTTCCGGAGACGCTGCATTTCCCCTTCGGTCGCGATCGGGATCAGGTGCTGGTCACCGGACTCATCGCCGGCACGACCGAGGTGACGGCCACGGCGCCCGGCTACGGCACGGCCGGGATCAGCGTGCTGGTCGAGCAGATCGCGCTGAGCTTCGATCCGAACTTCCCGGGCGCCATTCCGCAAGGCAATGCGGACGAGTTCACGGTGCGC
>JANJUH010000039.1 GCA_024710675.1 Lysobacterales bacterium | reverse complement strand
CCTCCAGCCGGTACACCGCACGTTCGACCACATTGCGCAGCTCGCGCACATTGCCGGGCCAGGGATGATCGAGCAGGCGCTGGCGGGCGCCGGCGGAGAAACCGGCGAACAGGGGTCGCTCGAGATCCAGGCTCATCCGCTGCGCATAGTGCTCGGCCAGCAGCAGGATGTCCTCGGGCCGCGCGCGCAGCGGCGGCAGCGTGATCACGTCGAAGGCGAGGCGATCGAGCAGATCTTCGCGGAAGCGACCCGCCGCCGCCTCGCTCGGCAAATCGACGTTGGTCGCCGCGACGAGCCGCACGCTGGTGCGGATGGTCTCGCGCCCGCCGACGCGCTCGAATTCGCCGTACTCGATGACCCGCAGCACTTTCTCCTGGACCCGCATCGAAGCGGTGGCGATCTCGTCGAGGAAGAGCGTGCCCTCGTTGGCCATCTCGAAGCGGCCGAAGTGGCGGCGCGTCGCCCCGGTGAAGGCGCCGGCCTCGTGACCGAACAGCTCGGTCTCGAGCAAGGTCTCGGCCAGCGCCGCGCAATTGAGCTTGACGAAGGGGCGGTCCCAGCGCCGCGACAGGTAATGCAGGCGGGCCGACACCAGTTCCTTGCCAGTGCCGCGCTCACCGATCACCAGCACCGGGCGATCGAGCGGCGCGACCCGCGAGACCTCCTCCATCACCACGCCCCAGGCTGGCGAACTGCCGAGCAGCGACAGGCCATCGTTCTCCTGCGGCGCCATCACGCGCCCCCTTCGGCCGCGGCGCGCACCGACGGCGGCAGCGGCACCGGCCGGCCATCGGTCGGCGACACCCAGACCAGTACGGTCTCGCCGTCCGAATACAGCACCGAGGGATCGCCCTGGCGGACGATGCGGTGGGCGATCGTGAAGCTGCTGCGGCCGAGGCGCCCTGCGCTCAGCGTGATGGCGAGGGTTTCCGGGTACAGGATCGGACGGCGGAAGTTGATCTGGCTGGCCGCCACGACCGGCTCACCCAGCTCGTTGCGCCAGGGTTCGCTCAGCGACTCGAACCACTGGATCCGCGCCTCCTCGAGGAAGGTCAGGAACACCGAATTGTTGACGTGGTGGTAGGCGTCGAGGTCGCGCCACCGGAGGGCCATCACGTGCTCGATCAGGATCGTCATCGGGCCTCGCTCCAAAAGGGGGATTTTGACGCAGAATCGACGCCTCTCGTCACCTTCGGACACATGGCATGGCCCTCTGGATCGCGATCGCCGCCTTCTTCGTGCTCGCGATGGTCGATGCCGAGATCGACGCCGGTGTCCTCTGGTTCGTGTTGTTGCTGGCGGCCTGGCGCGAACGCACGCTGCTGGCACGCATCGACTCGCTCGAATCCAGGCAGCGGATCGCGGAAACTGCCAGCCGCGCCCGCGCCGCGCATGAGCGCGAAGTCATGGACGGCGCCGGCATCCCCGCCGCGCGCGCCGATGTGTGGTCGCGCCCCGCCACCGTGTCCCAGCCCTTGCCCGCACTCGCGCCGGACCCGCTGGGTCCGGAGCCGCCTGCATCGCAGACGACCGCGGACGCGGCGCCGCCACCACGCCGCACACCCTGGCCGAGCGACTTCGATCCCACGCCTGCTCCGGCTGAGGATGGCGCGCGGACGCAGTCGGCGGACTGGGATCCGCAATGGCAGGAATCGTCCACCGACGATGCCATTGGCCGGATCTTCAACGCCGTCCGCCGCTTCTTCACCGAGGGCAATGCGCCGGTCAAGGTCGGCGTGCTGGTGCTGCTCGCCGGCATCGGCTCGCTGCTCAAGTACGCGGTCGACCAGGACTGGCTGACGCTACCGCCCGCGCTGCGCCTGACGGGCATTGCGGCCGCAGCACTGGTGGCGCTGGCTTTCGGCTGGCGCCATCGCTCCGATCGCCCGGCTTTCGCGCTGACGCTGCAGGGCGGAGCGCTCGGCGTGCTCTATCTGGTGGTCTTCGCGGCTCTCCGGCTTTACCACTTGCTGACCCCGACACCGGCCTTCGCACTGCTGGTGGCACTCGCCGCCTTCGGCCTGTTCATCGCCGTGCGCCAGTCCTCGCAACTGGTCGCCGCCTTTGCCGCCATCGGCGGCTTCGCCGCACCGCTGATCGCCTCCACCGGCAGCGGCAGCCATGTCGCGCTGTTCGGCTTCTATGCGGTGCTCAATGCCGCGATCTTCGCCGCTGCCTGGGTCCGCAGCTGGCGCGCGCTGAACCTGATCGGCTTCTTCTCGACCTTCCTGATCGGACTGGCCTGGGGCGCGGAGTACTACGACCCGGTGCATTTCGGCACCGTCGAGCCCTTCCTCGTGCTGTTCTTCCTGTTCTACGTCGGCATCGGCTTCCTGTACGCCTGGCGCCGCCCCGGCGAACGCGGCCTGTGGATCGACGGCACCCTGGTCTTCGGCACGCCGCTCTTCGCCTTCGGCCTGCAGGTGGCGCTGCTGGAGGGCGCCGATGTACCGCTCGCCTGGAGTGCGCTGGCGGTGGCCGTGGTGCATGGCGCGCTGGCGCTGTGGCTGTTGCCGCGCCCGGGTGCCGAGCGCCTGTGGACAGCCTACCTGCTGATCGCCGGTGGCTTCGCGGCGCTGGCGATCCCGCTCGCCTGGGGCGCCGAATGGACGCAGGCAGTGTGGGCGCTCGAGGGCCTGGCTTTCGTCTGGCTGGGCATCGAGCAGCGGGCCCGCCTGCTGCGCTGGTTCGGCGTGCTGCTGATCGCTGGCGCCGCCGCGAGCTGGCTGTGGCTGCTGGTCGATGGCGGCGATCCGGC
>JANJUH010000038.1 GCA_024710675.1 Lysobacterales bacterium | reverse complement strand
CTCGTCGGCACCGGCATGGGCGGCCTCCTGGGGATCCTCCGCCAGCTTGTTTCGATGACGCTCGATGTTCTCGAGCATCACGATGGCATTGTCGAGCAGCAGGCCGACGCCGAGTGCAAGGCCACCCAGGCTGATCACGTTGAGGCTGATGCCGGCACCGCCCATCAGCGCGAAGGTGGCCATGATCGCAAGCGGGATCGACAGGCCGATCACCAGGCTGCCGCGCACGCTGCCCAGGAAGAACAGCACCACCAACATCGCCAGCGTACCGCCCAGGATCGCCGCCGACGCCACCGATTGCACCGAGGCGCGCACGAAGTAAGCGCCGTCGCGCGTGGTCCGGAACACGATGTCCTCGGGGATGAAGCCGGAGGCGCGCAGGGAGTCGAGGCGCTCGCGCACCTGGTCGACCACGTCCACGGTGTTGGCGTCGGGCTGCTTGAAGATCGCCAGCTGCGTGGCCTGCTGGCCGTCGAGCCGGACGAAGACCCGTTGCTCGCGGAAACCGTCGCGCACCTCGGCAATCTGGTCGACGCGTATGCGTTCCTGGCTACCGGGGATGCGCAGCAGTACGCGCGCGACATCCTCGGCAGAGCGGAAGCGGCCCTCGGTGCGGGCGCGCACTTCGAGGCTGCTGGATGTGATGTTGCCGGCCGAGACGTTCTGGTTCTCCGCGGCGAGCTGGTTGGACACATCGGCCAACGACAGGCCATAGGACCGCAGTCGCTGCTGGTCGACGATCACCTCCAGCTCGCGCTCCTGGCCGCCGACGGTCAGTACACCGGAGACGCCGGGGATCGACTGCAACTGCGGTGCGAGGCGCTGGTCGAGCCAGTCACGCACATCGCGCGCGCTGCGTTCGGTGGACGAGAAACCGGCCTCGTAAACCGCCTGTGCCCCCGGATCGAACTTGCTCAGGCGTGGCGGCTCGACATCGTCAGGCAACTGGCCGCGGGCACGTTCGAGCAGTCGTGAGGCGTCCTGCAGCGCCACGTCGAGATCGGTGCCGTGGCGGAACAACAGGCTGATGTCGGTGCTGCCCTCTTCCGCCTCGCTGGCCATCGCCACCAGCCCCTCGGTCGAGGCGAGCTGGCGCTCGATCGGACGGGTCACCTGCTCTTCCATGACCTCCGGCGCCACGCCCGGATAAGCCACATCCACCCGAACCAGCGGGTAGACCACCTCGGGCAGCAGATCGACCGGCAAGCGACTCAGGAAGAAGAGCCCGATGACCAACACAACGCTGGTGATGGCCGCCGTGCCCACCGGCCGCCGGATGGCGGCATGGGTCAGGCCGCGGTAGTAGCGTGTCGCCCGGACCGGCTCGGTGGCTTCCGCGTCCTGCCCGGGCTTGCTCACGACTCGCCTCCGGAGACTTCGACCACACGCACATTGGTGCGCTCGGCGAGATCGAGCGGGCTGGTGGCGACGACGCGATCGCCCGCTTCGAGCCCGCCGACGATCTCGCGCCACTCGCCGCGGACCACGCCGGTGGCGACCTCGCGCCGCACCAGTCGCTGGTCGGCATCGATGACCATCACGTAGGGCTGGGCGCCGAGCGCCACGGCGGCCGCTGGGACCGCCAGCACTTCGCGCCGCGTATCGATGACAAAGCGGGCACGCGCCAGGTAGCCGGGGCGCACCTGGTGGCGCGCGTAGGCTTCGGGAAGCGCCACTTCGACCGTGACCAGGCGGCTGGCCTGGTCCGCCGCAGGGAAGACCCGCCGAACCGAAGCCTCCACGCTCTGATTGCCCAGCGCATCGATGGCCACCGGCACCTCGGTGCCGGGCTTGATGGTCGCCGCATCCAGTTCGGAGACGCCGACGCGTAGCACCAGCTGGTCGAGATCAGCCAGCACGAAGGCCGGTGCGAGTCGACCCACCGCAGCGCCCGGCTCGACCCGGCGCTCGATGACCCAGCCATCGACACTGGCCACGATGCGGCCGAAATCGACCCGGGTGCGCCACAGCTCGACCTCGCTGGCAGCCACTTCGAGCGCCGCCTTGGCGCTGAGCACGCTCGCCGCATCGACGAACTTGCGCTCGCGCAGCGCATCGAGCCGCTCGAAACTGGCCGTGGCCTCACGCAGCGCCGCCTCGGCACGCGCCAGTTCGGCGGCCTGCTCGCTGACGTCCAGGCGCGCCAGCAACTGGCCGGCCCGCACCCGGTCACCGGCCTCCACCAGCACTTCGGCGAGCACGCCATCGGTGCGCGCCGCCAGCTCGATGGTGCGCAAGGGCTCGATGTTCCCAGCCACCAGGACCTCGCGCTCCAGGGTGCGGCGCGACACGATGTGCGCGCGCACCGGCAGGCTGCGTTCCTCGCTTGCGCGTGCCCCGGACGCCTGCCCCTGGGGCTGGGGCGAGTCGCCAGCGCAGGCGCTGAGCAGGACCAGCGCGGCCGAGAGGAAGAGGAGTCGAGCATAGGGTCTGTTCATGGATGTGAAGACTGCTCCTGCGAGCGTCGACCCCGCGCGAACGCCAGGAACAATCATTTCGATGGATGCGATTGTCATCGTCTATCGCCGATTCGCCGGAGAGCACCCGGCCAGGACGGATCCGCGCCCGGCAGTGCCGCCAACGCACGAGCGCCCTATAGTTGCGCGGCCCAAGGCAGCTACCGGAAGTCCCCATGAAATGGCAGCGCGCGCGCCAGAGCCAGAACATCGATGATCGCCGCGGCCGCGGCCCTGGCATGGCCGTGAAGGGCGCCGGCGGGCTCGGACTCGGCGGCATCGTCATCGTCGTGCTGATCGGCTGGATGATGGGCATGAATCCGGCGCAGATGCTCAACCTGCTGGCGGGCCAGCAATCCGGCGGCGCCCTGCCCGGCGCCACGCAGGCCCCTGGCGGAACGACCCCACCGGCAGACGACCCGCAGCGGCAGTTCGTGGCCGCGATCCTCGGCGACACCGAGGACGTCTGGGGCCAGATCTTCCAGGCCAGCGGACAGCAATATCCGGCGCCGACGCTGGTGCTCTTCGAGGGTGCGGTGCAATCGGCCTGCGGCCAGGCGAGTTCGGCGGTCGGGCCCTTCTATTGCCCCGGCGACCAGCAGGTCTACATCGACCTCGGCTTCTTCGACGAGATGAAACGGCGCCTCGGCGGCGGCGGTGATTTCGCCGAGGCCTACGTCAT
>JANJUH010000032.1 GCA_024710675.1 Lysobacterales bacterium | reverse complement strand
GATCAGGTTCGAGTCGCGGTCGGCTCGTGCCGCTCGATCAACCCCCTGCCCCCGTTCCCATGCCCCTTCTGCGACGGCAATCAAATCAGTGCGTTATGGCATGTTCGGTGAGAGCGCCCTCTGGGCGCGAAAACGGGCTTTCGGCCGACAGGCCTCGAGAGCGTCCGGATGAATCCGGACCCACAATCGCGCGGCAAGCCTGTGGGTCGGCATTCATGCCGACGCTTCGGCCACTCACGACTATCCACCGAGCACGCCGCAGGCCTGCGGACCACTCACTGACTCGCCGAACAAACGCACCGCATTCGCGCTCGTCGCCGCCGCGATCTCCGCCGGCTCCACACCCCGCAGCGCGGCAATCGTCTCGACGACGATGCCCAGGTGAGCCGGCTCGTTGCGCTCGCCGCGGTGCTGGCTGTCGGGCTGGTCGGGCGAATCGGTTTCGATGAGCAGGTGCTCGACCGGCATCGTCGCGACCAGCCGGCGCAGGCGCCGGGCGCGCTCGTAGGTCACCGGGCCGCCGAGGCCGAGCAAGAATCCGAGCTTGTACAACTGCCGCGCCTGTTCCTCGCTGCCTGAGTAGCTGTGAATGACCCCGCGCAGCCCACCGACCCGGCGCAGGGTGGCGATCACCTCGTCGACCGCGCGGCGAGCGTGCAGCACCACGGGCAGGTCGAACTCGCGGGCGATATGGAGCTGGGCCATGAACAGTGCACGCTGCCTGTCCGCATCGAGTCCGTCGACGAAGAAATCGAGACCAAACTCGCCCACAGCCACCGCGCGCCCGCTGGCCAGGAAACGGCGCACCTCGGCCAGGTGCTCGTCGCGGTGCTCGGCCAGGTACATCGGGTGCAGGCCGTAGCAGGGATGGACGTCCGCCTCCAGCCCGGCGAGCGCCGCCAGCGCAGGAAAACTGGCCGCAGACACCGCCGGCACCACCTGCGCCACCACCCCCGCCGCGCGCGCCCGCGCCAGCACGGCCGAGCGATCGGCGTCGAACTCCGGGGCGTCGAGGTGGCAGTGGCTGTCGATCAGGGGCATGGGGCACTATCTTCGGGACTCGGGACTCGGGACTCGGGACTCGGGACTCGGGACTCGGGACTCGGGAAGAGCAGGGTCCGCAAAGGACGCGAAGGACGCAAAGGAAGAGAAGAGTAGCGGAACCCGATGCTGGTACTGCGGAGCGGCCTGATCTTGCTGCAGGCCCTCAGCGCTCGTCATCCCGGCGCAGGCCGGGATCCAGTCCGCCCTTGCGGCGGGGCCCGGAAAGCACTGGATTCCGGCTTTCGCCGGAATGACGACAAGACAGGGTGCTTCTGCCACTCACAACTCACCACTCACCACTCACCACTCACCACTCACCACTCACCACTCACGGAAAAGCGTCCGGATGAATCCGGACCCACAAGCGCATCGCAAGCCCGTGGGTCGGCATTCATGCCGACGCTTTCGCCACTCACCGCTCACCACTCACCCGCCTCAGGCTACCCACCACGCCGCCATCCCGAGCAGCAGGCCGATGGCCACCACATCGGTGGCGGTGGTCAGGAAGATGCTCGAGGCGGTGGCTGGATCGGCACCCATGCGCTTGAGCGCCAGGGGCACGCCGGCGCCGGCGACACCGCTGGCCATGCAACTCAAGGTCATTGCGGCGAAGGTGATGAAAGCCAGCAGCAGCGGCTGGGTGTCCTTCTGACTGACGGCGAGCACGTACATCGCGATGCCGGCCACGACGCCCGTGATGGCGCCGTTGAGCAGGCCCAGCCAGGCTTCCTTGATCATCAGCCGGCCGGCGCTGCCGGGCTTCACCTCGTTCAGCGTCATGCCGCGCAAGGTGACCGCCAAGGCCTGGCAGCCGGTGTTGCTGCACTGTCCGGCGAGCACCGGGATGAAGACCGCCAGCAGCACGATGCGATCGATGGTGTCCTGAAACAAGCCGACGACGGCGCCGGCGACGAAGGCCGTCAAGAGGTTCAGTTGCAGCCAGGGGTGGCGGAAACGCAGAGCCCGTGGCCAGGGCGTGGCCAGGCGCTCTTCCTTCTCGACACCGACCATCGCGCCGGCCTGCGCCGAGATCTCGAAAGCCTGCTGCTCGAACAGCACCTGGCCCTTGACCTGGCCCAGCAAGCGACCTTCGTCGTCGCAGACCGGGTAGACCGGGAAATGCCGGGTCACCACCTCGCGCATCGCTGCGGGCAGCGGCATCGACGGCCGCAAGGCGAAGGGCGAGCGCACCATCACCGAGGCCAGGGTGGCTTCGTCCGGTGCGTACAGCAATTCGCGAAAGGCGACGACGCCGGTAAATCGGCGTTGGGCATCAACGCAGAAGACGTAGACCACCTGGCGGGTCGGCACGACATTGCGCAAGGTCTCAACGACCTCACCGATGCGAGCCTGCTCGGGGAAGACCGCCGGTGCGCGCTCCATCAGGCGGCCGACGCTGCCCTCCGGATAGCGGTGTCCTTCCAGCCAGTCAGGCCCTGCCGCGGTCTCGGCGGCGATCAGTGTCCGCCGTTCGCGTGGGAACTCCTCCAGCACCTCGACGGCCTGCCCGGTGCTGAGTTGCGCCAGCACCTGCGCGATGGCGACATCGGGCAGTGGCTCGAGCAGGCGGGCGGCGCTTTTCAGGTCGGTGGCGCGGACGCGCTCGACCAGGTCGCTGGGCGCCGCCGCGAGGGCCGTGTCGTTCATCGCCGGGCTCGGTACTGGAAAGTCGACAAGACTATCAGCAGGACGCGAAAGCCCAGTGGTGGCCAGCCTGCACCGTCCTGGTGCTCGGCCCTGTTCAAGTGGCGTTCATGGTGCAGCGCAGCGTGGCGGATGCTGCGCGCGGTGTCCGGACTGGCGCCGGTAGTGCCTGCAAGTACCTGAATCAACAAGACTTCCGGCGCATCCGAGCAATCGCTCCAGAGGCTGGCAAGGCTCTTGCGACGGATGGGGTGCTGCATTGCCACCCATCCCTCCGGAGGACGCGACGATGAAACGATGGTTCCCTGCAATCCCGCTGCTCGCCCTGGCCGGCGCCGCCGCGGCCGAGGACGCGCCAACCCTGAGCTCGGGCGATACCGCCTGGATGCTGACCTCGACGGTGCTCGTGCTGCTGATGACGATTCCGGGCCTCGCCCTCTTCTACGGCGGACTCGTCCGCACCAAGAACGTCCTGTCGGTGCTGATGCAGTGCTTCACCATCACCGCGCTGGTCTCGGTGGTGTGGGTGCTGTACGGCTACTCGTTGGCCTTCAGCACCACCGGCATGGAAGCCGGCGCGGTCAACTTCAACTCCATCGTCGGCGCCTTCGACAAGGCCCTGATGGCCGGCATGGCGCGCGACTCGCTGGTCGCAGCCATCCCGGAAAGCGTCTTCGCCACCTTCCAGATGACCTTCGCGATCATCACCGTGGCGCTGATCGTCGGCGCCATCGCCGAGCGCATGCGCTTCTCGGCTCTGCTGGTGTTCGCGCTGCTGTGGGTCACGGTCGTCTATTTCCCGATGGCGCACATGGTCTGGGCCGGCGACGGCGGCCTGATGTGGGACTGGGGCGTGCTCGACTTCGCCGGTGGCACCGTGGTGCACATCAATTCGGGTATCGCGGCGCTGGTGGCTTGCCTCGTGCTCGGCAAGCGCAAGGGCTATCCCACCACCGCCATGCCGCCGCACAACCTCACC
>JANJUH010000014.1 GCA_024710675.1 Lysobacterales bacterium | reverse complement strand
GGTGAGTTGAAAATCCGGACGGGACCCGGGACCCGGGACCCGGGACCCGGGACCCGGTGAAAGCTCGCATGACCGGATGCAGGAGCGCCCTTGGGCGCGATCGACTGTGCCGCAAAACCATCGCGCCCGAGGGCGCTCCTACAGAACCCTGAGTGCCCGCGAACCCGCTGGAGCGCCCTTGGGCACGATCAGGGACCTCCCCGCGCAAGCCGCTGCGCGGTCAGCGCGGGCTACCGAAGCGCCGCTCCAGCAAGGCAAAGGCCGCCCGCAATCCCTGGCAATCGCCCCCGTATGGCCGGCCGGGCTTGCCCTCGCTCCAGCAATAGGTATCGAGGTGCGCCCACGGAATGGTGTCGGGCACGAAACGCTTGAGGTACAGCGCCGCCGTGATGCAGCCGGCCATCTTCGACGAACCGGCATTGTTGAGATCGGCGATCTTGCTGTCGATCAGCGCGTAATAGTCCTCCCACAGCGGCATCGGCCAAAGCGGGTCACCGGCATCGCGCCCCGCGGCGATCAGGTCACCGGACAGGTCGTCGCGATTGGCGAAGGTCGCCGGCAGGTCCGGCCCGAGGGCGATGCGCGCGGCGCCGGTCAGCGTGGCGAAATCCATGATCAGCGCCGGCGCCTGCTCGGCCGCATAAGCCAGCGCATCGCACAGGATCACGCGCCCTTCGGCGTCGGTATTGCCGATCTCGACCGACAGCCCGGCGCGCGTGGCGATCACCTCGCCCGGCCGGTAGGCATCCGGGCCCAGTGCGTTCTCCACCGCCGGCACCAGCAGCAGCAGGCGTACCGGCAGGCGGCTCTCGAGCACGAGGCGCGCCAAACCGATGGCGACAGCCGCACCGCCCATGTCCTTCTTCATCAGCGCCATGCCGTCGGCCGGCTTGACGTCGAGTCCGCCGGTGTCGAAACACACGCCCTTGCCGACGATCACCAGCAGTGGGTCGGACTCGCGCCCGGCACTGAGCTCGAGCAGGCGCGGCGCGCGATGGCTGGCGCGTCCGACCGCATGGATGGCCGGGAAGTTCTGGGCCAGCAAGTCCTCACCGACGATGCTGCGGAAATGGGCGCCGTGACTGGCGGCGAGCCCCGCGACCACATCTTCGAGCTGCTCGGGCCCCAGGTCTTCGGTCGGCGTGTTGACCAGGTCGCGCGCACCATGCGCCGCAGCGGCAATCCGCTGCAGGCGGGCACGCAAGTCCGCGTCGGCCAGTGCCAGCGCGGCGGGTGCGCGTTCGGCCTTGGGCTTGTAGCGGGTGTACTGGTAGGCGCCGAGTGCAAAGCCGAGGGCCATGCGCTCGACGGCACCGGCCGGCAGCTCGGCCGGCAATGCAAAGGTCCGCGCCGGCAAGGCGAAAGCCAGCAGTCCCAGCGCCCAGGGATCATCCAGCGAACGGACACCGACCACGGCCGCGCAGGGCTCCCCGTCATTCCCGTAGAGCACCGCATGTGTATGCCGGCGCCCCTCGAATCGTTGCGCCGCCATCTGCGCGCGTACGCTGGCCGGCTGCTCCGCAGCGTAGGTGGCGAAATCCGCCTCCTGCACCGGGATCAGCGGCAGGGAATCGTCCCGTGCGGACACCAGGATGTCTTCGATCGCCATGCAAGTCTCCGACTGGGCACAAACCTCGAAGTCTACTCGGTTAGCATCGGCGCCCATGGGCAAGATCATTGCGGTCACCAATCAGAAGGGCGGGGTCGGCAAGACCACCACCTGCGTGAACCTCGCGGCGGCGCTGGCCGAGGCCCAGCGGCGCGTGCTGCTGATCGACTTCGACCCGCAGGGGCACGCCACGATGGGTGCCGGCGTCGCCAAGCGCGAGGCCAAGCCATCGGGCTGCGAGGTGCTGCTCGAGGAGGTGCCGATCGACGAGGCGATCCGCCAGGTCGAGGGAGGCTTCGACCTGTTGCCCGCCAATGGCGACCTGACCGCGGCCGAGGTGCGCCTGATGCCGCTGCCCGGGCGCGAGATGAAGCTGAAACAACTCCTCGCCCCGATCCGCGGCCGTTACCACTACATCCTGATCGACTGCCCGCCTTCGCTCGGCGTGCTGACCCTGAATGCACTGACCGCTGCCGACAGCGTGCTGATCCCGATCCAGTGCGAGTTCTACGCGCTCGACGGCCTGACCGCGCTGCTCGACACCATCAAGGCGATCCGCGCCAGCGTGAACCCGGCACTCAAGATCGAGGGCCTGCTGCGGACCATGTTCGATGTGCGCAACAACCTCGGCAACGAGGTTTCCGGCCAGTTGCTGAAGCATTTCGGCGACCAGGTCTTCCGTACCATCATCCCGCGCAACGTGCGCCTGGCCGAGGCGCCCAGCCACGGCCGGCCGATCACCAGCTACGACCGCGAGTCGCGCGGCTCGATCGCTTACCTCGGCCTCGCCGGCGAGATCATCCGCCACGAGCGCGCGCCGGCCGGCGCCTGAAGCCAGGGACCTGAGCATGAGCAAGAAACGAGGACTGGGCCGCGGACTCGACGCGCTGCTCGGCGATGCCGCCGCCAGCCCAGAGCGCGCGCCCGAAGCAAGCTCCACGCTGCCGGTCGAGGCACTGCAGCCTGGTCGCTACCAGCCGCGCACCGGAATGGACCCGGACAAGCTCGCCGAACTGGCAGCGTCGATCCGCGTGCACGGCGTGGTGCAGCCGGTGGTGGTGCGCCGCATCGGCAACGAGCGCTACGAGATCATCGCCGGCGAGCGGCGCTGGCGAGCAGCCCAGCAGGCCGGCCTCGCCGAAGTCCCGGTCGTCGTCCGTGACATCCCTGACCAGGCGGCGATCGCGATCGCGCTGATCGAGAACATCCAGCGCGAGGACCTCAATCCTCTGGAGGAAGCGCAGGCGCTCGAACGGCTGATCGACGAGTTCGACCTCACCCACCAGGCCGCCGCCGACAGCATCGGCCGCTCGCGCGCCGCGGTCAGCAACCTGCTGCGCCTGCTCGAACTGGCGCCCGAGGCGCGCAAGCTGCTCGAACAGCGACGCATCGACATGGGCCACGCCCGTGCCCTGCTGACGCTGCCGCCGCTGCTGCAGGCCCGCCTGGCCGCGCAGGCCGCCGAGCAGGGCTGGACGGTGCGCCAGCTCGAGGCCGAGGCGCGGCGCGCCCAAGAACAACCGCGCAGCAAAGCCACGCCACGCCGCGACGCCAACCTGTTGGCGCTGGAGAACGAGCTTTCGGAGAAACTCGGTGCCAAGGTCGCCATCGAGGCCAGTCGCAAGGGCAGCGGCAAGCTGGTGATCGGCTACGGCTCGCTGGACGAGCTCGACGGCATCCTGGCGCGGATCCGCTGAGCGTGACCGCGGTCGTCCACCAGCCCGAGCACGCTCGATTCCTCATCGCCACCGATGGCGCCGAGGCGGTGCTCAGCTACCGGATGGTGACGCCGACCGTCGTCGACTTCCACCGCACCTGGACGCCGGCCGAGCTGCGTGGACGCGGACTTGCGGCCCAACTGGTGGCGGCGGGCGTCACCTGGGCTCGCGCCGAAGGGCTCACGATCATCCCGAGTTGCAGCTACGTTGCAGCGTGGCTGGAGCGCGAGTAGGAGCGCCCGCGGGGGGCGAACCCAGGGGTCGGCCGGTTCGAGAGCGGCCCGAGGGCGCGCCGACAAAGGGGGGGCGCGCCGCGCAACAACCCCC
>JANJUH010000509.1 GCA_024710675.1 Lysobacterales bacterium | reverse complement strand
TGGCGCAGTGGCGGCAGGGATCGGCTCCGCGCGCCGTGCTGGCATTGCTGCTGGCCCTGCAAGCCGGCGGCCTGCTCGCCAGCGGCAGCCGCGGCGCCTGGCTGGCCTTGCTCGTCGCCGTGCTCGCCGTGCTCGTGCTGTCGGCCTCTTCACCGGCCCGCAGACGCTGGCTGTGGGCAGGCGTGCCCCTGCTGCTGCTTGGCCTGGGCCTGGCGGCATTGCGGCCGCAGTCGATCGACGATCGCCTCGCGCTCTGGCGGGCCGGCGCGCAGGCGATCGCGTCGCCGTCCGCGCTCGACTGGCGCGGCGAGAACGATGCGCATGCCGACTGGCGCTGGCTGGTGGGCCACGGTGCCGATCGCCAGTCCGGGCCGCTGGATGTCGCGCTCGCGCGGCAGCCGCTTCGCCCCGAGGCTGCCGGCTGGCGCGCCGATCGTGCCCACCAGGCCATGATCGATCGCTGGCTCGAGGCCGGGCTGGTCGGCGTGCTCGCGCTGGCCCTGCTCGCCCTTGCTGTCGGCCGGGCCCTGTGGCTGGCCCGCAGCGAGTCGCTGACCCCTTTCCTCGCCGTGGCCTTGCTGGCCTGGGCATTGCACCTGCAACTCGCCTTCGCGCTGACCGCCGATCGCACGCTGGCCTGGCTGCTGATCGGATTGGCGCTGCAGCCGACGGTCCCGCGGCCAGCATCAGGGCGCCGACTCGCGGCCTTGCTGCCCACGCTGGCCATGCTCGCCAGCGCGGCGCTCGCCAGCGCGCTCGGCCCGGCCGCCTTGAATCCCGCCCGCGCCGCCGAGCACGCCTTCCGCGACGGCCAGGCGCATTTCCGCGGGGCGCTCGCCTCCGGAGCCACCGTGGACTACCAGGCGGCGGTGCATGCCTTCACCCGCGCACTGGCCTACGACCGCCACGACCGCGATGCCGCCCTGGCCGCAGCCAGCGCCCACGCCGAGGCCTGCGTGCTCGGCTCTGCTGCCGACTGCGCGGCCGCGCGCGCCCTGCTGGTCCGCGGCGCAGAGCTCGCAGCGAGCGATCCACGCCTGCCACAGTTGCGCGCCCGCATCAGCGCAGCTCTTGATTGACCGGGCCCGAGCCGGCAGGCTCTCGCTCCCTTCTGCTACGGTTCGCGCCATGGACAGCGCCAACATCGCCTCCGCGCTGACGCGAATGGCCCGCGAGCGCCCGCACCAGATCGCGATCTTCGTGCCCTGCGGCCGCGATCTCGCCGGCCGTGCCGCGCACACCCACCTGACCTACGCCCAGCTCGACGAGGAGTCGGACGCGATCGCCTGCGGGCTGGCGCGCATCGGCGTCGGCCGCGGCGTGCGCACGGTGCTGATGGTGCGCCCGAGCGTGGAGTTGTTCGTACTGATGTTCGGGCTGTTCAAGGCCGGCGCGGTGCCGGTGCTGATCGACCCGGGCATTGCCAAGAGCGCGCTCAAGCAGTGCCTGGCCGAGGCCGAGCCCGAGGCCTTCATCGGCATCCCGCTGGCGCATGTGGCGCGCATCCTGCTCGGCTGGGGCCGGCGCACGCTGCAGACCTTCGTCACCGTCGGACCGCGGCTGGGCTGGGGCGGCAAGAGCTACGCCGAGGTGCTCGCGCTCGGCCGCGAGGGCTCGGACGCGCGCCGGCGCTGCCCGGCGGTGCTGGCCGACACGCGCGGCGAGGACGAGGCGGCGATCCTGTTCACCTCGGGATCGACCGGCGTGCCGAAAGGCGTGGTCTACGAGCACCGCCACTTCATGGCGCAGGTCGAGATGCTGAGGGCTGCCTTCGACATCCGCCCCGGCGAGATCGACTTGCCGACCTTTCCACCCTTCGCACTGTTCGACCCCGCGCTCGGGATGACCACCGTGATCCCGGAGATGGATCCGACGCGGCCGGCGATGGCCGACCCGGCCAAGCTGATCCAGACCATCCAGGACTTCGGCGTCACCAACCTGTTCGCCTCGCCGGCCCTGGTCAACACGCTGTCGCGCTGGGGCGCGCCGCGCGGCGTCAAGCTGCCGACCGTCAAGCGCGTGATCTCGGCCGGCGCGCCGGTGCCGGTGGCGGTGGTCGAGCGCATGCGCAAGCTTTTGCCCGAGGACGCCACGCTGTGGACGCCCTACGGGGCCACCGAGTGCCTGCCGGTGGCGATCGTCGAGGGACGCGAGCTGGTGGATTACGCCCGCGTGCGTACCGAGCGCGGCGCCGGCACACTGGTCGGGCGCGTCGTCGAACCCAACCGCGTGCGCGTGATCCGCATCAGCGACGAGCAGATCGAGCACTGGTCCGACGATCTGCTGCTGCCGCCCGGCGTGGTCGGCGAGATCACGGTCGCCGGTCCCACCGCGACCGCGCGCTACCACAATCGTCCGGATGCCGATCGCGTCGCCAAGATCCGCGAAGGCGAGCGCATCGTCCACCGCATGGGTGATGTCGGCTACTTCGACGAGTCCGGCCGATTGTGGATGTGCGGCCGCCGCAGCCAGCGCGTCGAGACCGCCGAGGGACCGCTCTACACCGAGCAGGTCGAACCGGTGTTCAACACCCATCCCCAGGTTTTCCGCTCGGCGCTGGTCGGCGTTGGCGCGCGTGGGGCCGAAGAGCCGGTGCTGATTGTCGAGTTGGAGCACGACGTGGCGCGCGAGGAGCACGCGCGGATCCGCGAGGAGCTGCTCGCGCTCGCGCAGCGGCATACCCATACACGCCAGATCCGCACGGTGCTGTACTACCCGCGCTTCCCGGTCGACATCCGTCACAACGCGAAGATCGGCCGCGAATTCCTGAAGCGCTGGGCCAGCCAGCGGCTGGGCAAAGCTGTGGTCGAAGCCGCCACCGGCACCGAGCGGGTGACCTGATGCGTGCACTCGTCACCGGTGCCAGTGGATTCCTGGGCGGCGCGATCGCGCGGCGGCTGCGCGCTGACGGACACGAGGTGGTCACGCTGCAACGTGGCCCGGCGCCGGAACTGGAAGCGCTCGGCATCGAGGTGCGGCGCGGTGACATCGCCGATCCGGTCGCGGTGCGGGATGCGGCCGCAGGCAGCGACCTGGTCTTCCATGTCGCCGCCAAGGCCGGCCACTGGGGCGCCCATGCTGAGTACCACGCCGCCAATGTACTCGGCACGCAGGCCGTCATCGACGCCTGCCTGACCCACGGCATCGCGCGGCTGGTGCACACCTCGACGCCCAGCGTGGTCCATGCCGGCGGCGATCTCGAGGGCATCGACGAAAGCGCCCCGGTCGCCACCCGTTTTCACGCCCACTACCCGGCCACCAAGGCCGAGGCCGAGCGCCGGGTGCTGGCGGCCAATGGCGCCAATCTCAGCACGGTTGCGCTGCGCCCGCACCTGATCTGGGGTCCCGGCGATCGTCACCTGCTGCCGCGCATCGTCGCTCGCGCGAGGGCAGGGCGGTTGCGCTTCGTCGGCCCGCCCGGCAAGCGCATCGACACCACCTGGATCGACAATGCCGTCGATGCCCACCTTGCCGCCGCCGAAGGCCTGCTGCCCGGTGCCGCGCAGGCCGGACGCGCCTATTTCATCAGCAACGGCGAGCCGATCGCGTCCGAGGACATGATCAACCGCCTGCTCGATTGCGCCGGCCTGCCACCCGAGCACCGTCGCATTCCCTATCCGGTGGCTTTTGCCGTCGGCGCCCTGATGGAAGCCGCGTGGACCCTGCTGCCGCTGCGCGGCGAGCCGCTGATGACGCGCTTTTTGGCCGAACAGTTGTCGACCGCACACTGGTACGACATCTCCGCCGCCGCGCGCGATTTCGGCTGGCGCCCGCGGGTTAGCCTGGAGGAAGGCTTCGGGCGATTGAAGGCGAGCTTGACGTAGGAGCGCGCTCTGCGCGCGAAAACGGCCCGCCGTTGTGTCCATCGCGCCCAAGGGCGCTCCTACCGAATCCCGATCGCGCCCATGCAGGCGCCTACCGTCGGCGCCCCATTGCGCGCTCGAGCGCCGCGATCAATCCGGGATCGCTGACCGTACCCTCGCGCAGGAACACCCGGACCGAATGCGCCGGCACCACTGCCTCGATTCCGCCGCCCGCCGTTACCTCGAAGGCACCACCACCGAGCGCATCGACCCAGCTGCCGCCGTCGACCATCGCCACCGGCACGAAGCGCGCCTCGTCATCACCCTTGTTCAACAGCACCAGCGCCGTCTGCTGCGTCTCCGCCGTCTGCAGCACACGCAGGAAGGCGGCGCGGTCGCCGTCGAATTCGAGCGGGATCATCAGGCCGCGCTGCAGCGCCGGCGTTTCCTTGCGCAGCTGTGCGATGCGCCTGAGGTTGGCGTGGATCGGGTGCGCCGGCCCGGCATCGACGCGGACCTGGCCGTAGTAGTTGCGGTTGCCGGCGTGCTCGGCGGCGCCGCGCTCGAAGCCGGTTTCGGAGCCGTAGTAGACCACCGGG
>JANJUH010000056.1 GCA_024710675.1 Lysobacterales bacterium | reverse complement strand
CTGCGCGGTGTTGGCGTTGTCGAAATAGACGAGCGGCTTGCCGTGGACCTCGCGCGCGAGGATCGGGAAGTCGGCACGCCAGCGGTCGACACTCATCTTTCAGCCCTGCGGCAGGTGCGCGGCGACGCGCGCGGCCAGCGCCTCGCGCAGCGCCTCGTCGGCAATCCGCGAGAGCACTTCGCCACCGAAGGCCAGCGTCAGCATGCGCCGTGCCTCGGACTCGGGAATGCCACGCGAGCGCAGGTAGAACAGCGCGCGTTCGTCGATCTGACCCACTGTCGCCCCATGCGCGCATTGCACTTCGTCGGCCTCGATGACGAGTTCGGGACGGGCGTCGATCTCTGCGTGCGGCGAGAGCAGCAGGTTGGCCGTGCGCAGGCGCGCGTCAGTGCCGTCGGCACCAGCAGCCACCTCGATCCGGCCGCCGAAGACGCCGCGGGCGCGACCACCGGCGATGCTCTTCCAGACCGTCTCCGATTGGGCCTGCCCGGCGGCATGCGTGATCTGCAGGCGCGTGTCGTGGTGCTGGCGCTCGCCGAGGGCGACCAGGCCCGCAAGTTCGAGTCGCCCCTCGGCGCCCTCCAGCGTGACCAGCAGGTCATGGCGCGACCACAGCGCGCCGAGCTCGAAGCCAGCCAGCGTGAGCGTGCCGCCACCCGACACCGAGATCTCGCTGCGCTCGACCAGGTGCGCTGCGGCCCCGACCTCCTGCACGCGGATCAAGGTGAGCTCGCCGCCCTCGTCGATGTCGATGACCGACAGCAGGTTCAGCAGACCCGTGGCGTTCGCGGGTCCTTCGTGATGCAGCAACAGTGTCAGCGACGCCCCGGCCTGCACGCGCACGCGCATCCGGTACTGGGCCAGACCCAGCGTGTCGTGATGGACGACCAGCCGGTGGATGCCCACGACGCGCTCGCGAACGTCGAGGTTCAGGGTGGCGTGGGCACCGGCCAGGTTGAGCCAGAGGAAGGCGTTCGTTGGATCGGTAGCCGCGGGATCGAGCGCTGGCGCAGTGTCCGCGTCGATATCGAAATCGAGCCCGCCACCGAGCTCGATTCCCGGTGGGATCACAGCTTGCTCGACACCGCCGCCGGCGAAGCGCGCCAGCGTGACCACGCCGGGCAGGCCGGCCGCGCCGGCATTGGCGGAAAGGAAGTCATGCGCCAGCTCCAGCTTCTCCAGCGCCCGCATCGGGCTGTAGCGCCAGGCCTCGGTCTTCGGACGCGGCAGGCCGACCTCGAGGAAACGCTGCCGCGCCATCGCCTCGATGCCATCGTGCGCCGCCGGCAGCGCGGCGTGCAGGCGCTCGGCCAGCGTGCTCATGCCGGCGCTCCGATCTGGCGCTCCTTGACCCAGGCGTAGCCGTGGGCCTCGAGCTCCTTGGCCAGTTCCTTGTCGCCGGATTCGGCGATGCGTCCGTCGGCCAGCACATGGACATGGTCCGGCACGATGTAGTCCAGCAATCGCTGGTAGTGCGTGATCACCAGGAAACCGCGCTCGGCCGAGCGCAGGCGGTTGACGCCCTCGGCGACGATGCGCAGCGCGTCGATGTCGAGGCCGGAATCGGTCTCGTCGAGGATCGCCAGGCGCGGTTCGAGCACCGCCATCTGGAAGATCTCGTTGCGCTTCTTCTCGCCGCCCGAGAAGCCCTCGTTGACCGCGCGCTTGAGCAACTCGTCGGAGATCGACAGCACCTTGAGCTTCTCGCGCGTCAGCTTGAGGAACTGCATGGCATCCAGTTCGGGCTCGCCCCGCGCCTTGCGCTGTGCATTGAGCGCCGCGCGCAGGAAATAGGTGTTGTTGACGCCCGGGATCTCGACCGGGTACTGGAAGGCCAGGAACACACCCTTGGCGGCACGCTCCTCGGGTTCGAGCGCAAGCAAATCAAGGCCATCCAGCAGCACCTTGCCACCGGTCACCTCGTAGCCCTCGCGGCCAGCCAGCACATGCGCGAGCGTGGACTTGCCGGCGCCGTTCGGGCCCATGATGGCGTGCACCTCGCCTGCTGCCACGCGCAGGGTCAGGCCCTTCAGGATGTCCTTGCCAGCGACGCGGACGTGCAGATCTTGAATGTCGAGCATGGGTATTCCGGAATACGAGTGAAGGATCAGGATTCGGCTTCGCGCTTCCAGCGCCACAGACCCCAGGCGGCGACCAGCGCCCACACCACTTCCAGCACCAGGAAGGGCATGAAACGGGCGAGCCAGGCGGCGTAGGCGCAGATCCCGGCGCCGACCAGGTTCATCGCCAGGAAGGGACGCGAATGTTCGGACAGCCAGCGCCGCTGGTTCGCGACGAAGGCCGCCAGCAGGATCGACACGCCGATCGTGGCGTAAAAGTCCGCCGCGCTCATCCGACGCTGCCTTCCAGGCTCACTTCGAGCAGCTTCTTGGCCTCCACCGCGAACTCCATCGGCAGCTCCTTGAAGACCTGCTTGCAGAAGCCGTCGACGATCATCGAGACCGCGTCTTCCTCGCTGATGCCGCGCGAGCGGCAGTAGAAGAGCTGGTCGTCGGAGATCTTGCTGGTGGTGGCCTCGTGCTCGACCACCGCGCCCGGCTGCTTGACCTCGATGTACGGGAAGGTGTGGGCGCCGCAGCGCTTGCCGATCAGCAGCGAGTCGCACTGGGTGTAGTTGCGCGCGCCCTCGGCGTGGCGCTCGACCTTGACCAGGCCCCGGTAGGTGTTCTGGCCGCGCCCGGCGGAGATGCCCTTGCTGATGATCTTGCTCTTGGTGCGCTTGCCGAGATGGATCATCTTGGTGCCGGTGTCGGCCTGCTGGCGGTGGTTGGTCAGCGCCACCGAGTAGAACTCGCCCACCGAGTCGTCCCCGCGCAACAGGCAGCTCGGGTACTTCCAGGTGATCGCCGAGCCGGTCTCCACCTGCGTCCAGCTGATCTTGCTGCGCGCGCCACGGCAGTCGCCGCGCTTGGTCACGAAGTTGTAGATGCCGCCCTTGCCGTCCTCGTCGCCCGGATACCAGTTCTGCA
>JANJUH010000503.1 GCA_024710675.1 Lysobacterales bacterium | reverse complement strand
GCCAAGGCCAGCCTGCGCTATGGCAGCGACCTGGTCGGCACCACGATCGGCTTCCCGGCGCCGCTGGCCAAGACAGGCGCGGAGGCGAGGGCCTTGCGGCTGGATGTCGAGATCGGGGGCAACGACGCGCCGCCGCGGGTGGCGCTGGCACTGGGGCCCGATTTTCGCGTGTTGGCCGAGATCGCCGGCGGCGAGCGCAATTTCCGCGCCGAGGCGCAACTCGGTCCGGCGCAGTCCGTCGACTTGCCGGTGCGCGGCCTGCGCGTGCGCGGACGCACGCCGGCGGCGGACCTGCCCGCCTGGACCACCTGGATCCTGTCGACGCTGGCTCCCGGGGAAGGCGATCCGGTGCTGGCCGATCTCGATGTCGGCATCGGCGAGGGAGCCGTCGCCGAGCGCCTGACGCTGGCGCGCAAGGCCGGCGACTGGGAGCTCGGGCTCGAGGGCGAGCGCGCGCTCGGCACCGTGCGCTTCGATTCGGCGAATGCAGCCGTCATCGCCCAGTTCGAGCGCCTGCATGTGCCCGAGTACAGTGCCGGCGGTGGCGGCGAATTCCGCCTGTCGCCGCGGCTGTTGCCGACGGTGCATGTCTATGTCGGCGATCTGCGCATAGGGCCGGCGCGACTCGGCCAGGCGCGCCTCGAGGCCTTTCCCGACGCCGAGGGCCTGCGCATTGGCCTGCTCGAGGCGCGCAGCCCTGATCTCGAGGTGCGCGCCCGCGGCCAGTGGCTGGCCACCGGTGGCGCCGGCGAGTCGCGCTTCAACATCCGCTTCAGTTCGGAAAACCTCGGCCGGATGCTGGCGGGGCTCGGCTATGCGGGCCTGATCGACGGCGGCCAGACCTTTGCCGACATCGAGGCGAGTTGGGCCGGCGCGCCCTACGGCTTCGCGCTAGACCGCGTCAATGGCACGATGGACGTCTCGGTTGGCCAGGGGCGCTTCCTCGATGTCGATCCCGGTGCCGGACGCATTTTCGGACTGCTCAGCCTGCGCGAGCTGCCGCGGCGGCTGACACTGGACTTTCGCGACCTCTTCCAGTCCGGCATGAGCTTCGACCGCATCGAGGGTCGCTTCCAGCTCGCCGATGGCAATGCCTGGACCGAAGGCCTGACAGTGCGTTCACCGGCGGCCGATATCCTGATCATCGGACGCACCGGACTGGCCTCGCGCGACTACGACCAGCAGGTGATGGTCTCCCCGCACGTCACCGGCGTGCTCCCGGTGATCGGCGGCCTGGCCGCAGGCCCGGTCGGCGCAGCCGCCGGCTTCCTCGCCCAGGGCATGGCGCAGAGTGCCGATGACATCGAAAGATCTTCAAGAGTGCATTACAGTGTGGTCGGGTCGTGGGAAAAACCGGTGGTCGCCAGGCTGATGCCGGTCGATCCGCGCGCCCCGTCGAAGAAAGAGGATGCCGGTTGACAGGGGGCCGGTTGGCGATGGTGAGGACGAGTTTGCCCACACGGTGCGGTCGATGATCGACCTGCACTGTCACATGCTGCCGGGCATCGACGATGGTGCGCCGGACCTCGCGACCGCGCTGGCGATGGCGCGAATTGCCGTGGCCGATGGCATTCACACCGTCGCCTGCACCCCGCACATCTATCCCGGGCTCTACGAGAACGACGCCGCCGGCATCCGCCGCGCGATCGCCGATTTCCGTGTGGCGCTGGCCGAGGCCGGCATTGCGCTGACCCTCGTGGAGGGCGCCGACACCCACATGGCGCCGGATCTCGTGCAGAACCTGAAGGCCGGTCGCGTGCCCACGCTGGCCGGCTCGCGCTACTTCCTCTACGAGCCGCCGCACCACGTCGCGCCGCCCAGGCTGGAAGAGCAAGTGTTCGCGCTGCTCGCCAACGGCTACGTGCCGGTGATCACCCATCCCGAGCGGTTGACCTGGATCGAGTCGCACTACGCCATCTTCCTGCGCCTCGCCAAGGCCGGCGCCTGGCTGCAACTGACCGCCGGCGCGGTGACCGGCCGTTTCGGCAAGCGCCCGCAATACTGGTCGCAGAAGCTGATGGATGAAGGCCCGGTGCACCTGATCGCCTCCGATGCCCACAGCGCCGGCCGGCGTTCGCCGGTGATGAGCGAGGCCCGCGAAAGGGCCTCCCGGCAACTCGGGGAGGCGGAGAGTTGGGCATTGGTGAGAGACCGTCCGCAGGCTATCCTTGACGATCTGTCACCAGAAAAGGTGGTCGCGCCCCCGCTCAAGGGCAAGGCCCTCGGCTGGTGGGCGCGCCTGATGAGCCGGCGTTGAAATCCCGTCCCCTGTCCGTCCAGCGAGCCCCATGAAGTCGATCTCCCACCGAATCCTCCTGGCCCTGATGTGCCTCGGTCTGGTTGCCTGCGCCAGCGACAACATGCGCGATGTCCGCGAGGGCAGGGCGCGCATGGTCACGACGATGGAGGACCTGCCGCCGCCGGATTCTTCCTCGCTCGAGGGGGTCTACCAGGGCGTGCCGGACTATCGGGTCGGTCCCTCCGATGTCCTCGACATCGCCGTCTACCAGTTGCCCGAGCTGAGCCGCACGATGCGCGTCAACACCCGCGGTTACGTTTCCCTGCCCTTGGTCGGCCCGATGCTGGTCGGCGGCAAGACCGTGCAGGAGATCGAGACCGAACTGACCGCCAAGCTCGCCGAGGACTTCCTGCAGGACCCGCAGGTCACGGTCTTCGTCAGCGAGTACGCCAGCCAGCGCATCACCATCGAGGGTGCGGTCAAGTCGCCAGGCATCCTGTCGCTCAGCAACAAGACCACGCTGCTGCAGGCCATCGTGATGGCCGGCGGCGTCAGCGAGACGGCCAACCCGCGCGGCATCATCATCTTCCGCACGATCAAGGGCGAGCGCATGGCCGCGGTCTTCGATCTGCGCGAGATCCGCGGTGGCAACGCACCCGATCCGCAGGTCTACGGTGACGACCTGATCGTCGTCGACGAGTCCGGCAGCAAGTCGGCTTACCGTACCTTCATCCAGAGCATCCCGGTACTGGGCTTCTTCCGGCCCTTCTGATACCGGCATCCATCGAGTACCCGGACCATGCAGGACGCAGCGCTCGAGCGCGAACCCGAAGACGAAGCCCGCCTGCCGGCACCCGTGGCGCGCCGCGGGCAGCAACTGGCCGCGCCCGACCCGCGCATGCAGGCGCTGGCCACGCTCATGCGGGGCATGGAGGGCGAGGGCGGCGAGGAGAAGCAGTTCAGCCTCGTCGAGTACTGGCATGTGCTGGTCAAGCGCAAGTGGACCGTGATCGGCCTGTTCGTGATCGCCGCGCTCACCGGCTTCATGATGACGATGCTGAGCACGCCGCTCTACCAGGCGACGGCGACGATCCAGATCGACCGGCCGATCGAGCCGGCCGTCGGGCAGTCGATGAACACCGAACAGGGTTACTTCGACTTCCGCTTCTACGAGACCCAGTTCCAGTTGCTGCGCAGCCGCAGCATGTCGGAGAAGGTCGCGGCGCGCTTCGACCCGGACGACCCGGTGTTCGCGATCATGGCGGAGCCCTCGCCCTTCAACCGCCTGATGAACCTGCTGACCGGGGCGGCTGAACAGCCGCAGCAGGAGGTGTCGATCGAGCAGAAGCGCTCGCGGCTGGCAGGCCTCGTGCGCGGCGGCATGACCATCGATCCGGTCAAGGACTCGCGCCTGGTGCGCATCCATTTCATCAGCCCGGATCCGCGCCTCTCGGCCTCGGTGGCCAATGCCATCGCCGAGAGCTTCATCCAGACCAATATGGACCGGCGCGTCGACAACAGCTCCTATGCGCGCGACTTCCTCGAGGATCGCCTCGAGCAGGTGCGGGTGAAGCTCGAGGATTCCGAGCGGGCGCTGGCGCAGTACGCACAGCGCGAGCAGATCGCCGTCGGCAACAACGAATCGCTGCTGTCGCAGGACCTCGCTGCGCTCAATGCCGCGCTGACCCAGGCCAAGCAGGAGCGCATCGATGCGGAGACCAGGCTGCGCCAGGTGCAGGGCATGGGCGCGCTCGCACACCCGATGCTGCTCCAGAACGAAGGCGTGCAGGCGCTGCGCTCGACGCGCGGCAAGCTCGAGGCCGAGTACCAGGAAAAGCGCCTGACCTACAAGGAAGGCTATCCGCTGATGCAGCAGTTGCGCAGCCAGATCGAGCAGATCGACGTGCAGCTCGAGCGCGAGGTGAAGATCGTCCGCGAGGGCCTGCAGGCGGCCTTCGATGGCGCCCGCCAGAAGGAAGCCATGCTCGAGGAGCAGGTCAAGAGCGTCGCCAGCCAGGTGCTCGACGTGCAGGCACGCCGCGCCAGCGTCACCGTGCTCGAGCGCGAGGTCGAGACCAATCGCCAGCTCTACGACGCGCTGCTGCAGCGCTACAAGGAAATCGGCATTTCCGCGACCACCGAAGCCAACAACGTCAGCATCGTCGACCAGGCGCTGCCGCCGGGCGGTCCCTTCTCGCCGAACCTGTTCCGCAACCTCATGATGGCCATGGTCGTCGGCCTCGTCATCGGCGTCGCGCTCGCCTTCCTCTTCGAGTACCTCGACGACACGCTCAAGCGCCCGGAGGAGATCGAGAAGCACCTCGGCATCGGCGTGCTCGGCGTGATCCCCAAGCTCGACGGCTCCAGCGTCGAGGAAGCGCTCGAGGACGCGCGCTCGGCCTTCTCCGAGGCCTACCGCTCGGTGCGCACTTCCTTGCAGTTCTCGACCGAACAGGGTGTGCCCAAGGTGCTGCTGGTCACCAGCTCCTCCTCGGCCGAGGGCAAGTCGACCACCGCGGTCACGCTGGCGCGCAACCTCGCCCAGCTCGGCAAGCGCGTGCTGCTGATCGACGGCGATCTGCGCAATCCCTCGCTGCATCGCTCGCTGGGCAGCGACAACGCGGTGGGCCTGAGCAACTACCTCGCCGGCGGCATCAAGCCTGCCGCGGCGATCCGGCCAACCAAGCAGTTGCGCCTGACCTTCATTCCCTCGGGGCCACTGCCACCCAATCCAGCCGAGCTGCTGGCCGGCCCGAAGATGATGTCGCTGCTCAGCCTGGCTGGCGAGAAGTTCGACCAGGTCATCATCGACGGCCCGCCGGTGATGGGACTGGCCGATGCACCGATCCTGGCCAATCTCGCCGACGGCACGCTGCTGGTGGTGGAGGCGGGCGTGACCCGCATCGCGATGGCCAAGGCGACGCTGAAGCGCCTGATGGGCGCCCGCGCCCACGTCGTCGGCGCCCTGCTCACCAAGTTCGACGCGCGCGTGGCCGGCTACGGCTACGGCGGCGACTACAGCGCCTATCACTACTATTCCTACGGCGGCGCCGACACCACGCGCCGGCTGGGGCGGTCGTGAGCAGGTGGGCCCCCACGGCGTGGCTTGCGCCGCAGGCGCTACCCGCGTCGGCATGCCCCGTCGCGTGGCTTGCGCCAAAGACGCTACTCGCGTTTGACGGGCGGGGCAGGCGATGAGCATCGAAATCCTCGACCAGGTGCTCGCCATCTACCGTGACCCTTCGCGGGTCGCCGAGGTGCGTGATCGCCCCTTGGCCGAACCGATGGCCCCGGTCATCAAGGTGGCCGCCGGTGACACCGGGCTCGCCGCCGAATGGGCCGAGGCTTCTGGCGCCGCGCCCGAGGACGTCACCGAAGCCTGCGTGTTCTTCCTGCAGCAGATCCTGTTTGCGCCCGGCGCCGATGCTTACCGCGTGCTCGGCGCCAGCGCCGATGCCCCGCAGGCGCGCCTGCGCGAGCACTATGGCCTGCTGATGCGCTGGCTGCATCCGGACCGGAACTCCGACGACGGCTGGGAGCAGGTCTACGCTGATCGCGTCAACCAGGCCTGGCAGGAACTGAAGACCCCGGCGCGTCGCGCCGAATACGATGGCCGCGCGGCGGAATCGCTGCCGGCGGTCGCTGCGGCGCTCATGCCGGCCGCACGGCGGCCGGTGCCCGCCGGCCGGATGGCTCCCGCCACTGGCCCGGTGCTCTCCGGTGGTGTCGTGCGACGCCTGCCGGCGATCACTCTGGGCGCGCTGGGGCTTTTCGCAGCGGCGGTGGTCGGCGTCATGTACTGGGCCAAGCACCACGACGAACAGGCACTGGCGGCCCGTGAGCAGGCCGGCGAAGTCTCCGCGCCGGTCTCCTCGACGCCAGTGGCGGCCACGGCAGCGGATCCGGCAGGCGCGGTCGACGAAGACCCGGTGGCGACCGGCAGCCTGGCGTCGGTCGCCGATCCGGATCCCGCGAAGGCGGCCATTGCAGCGCCCGCGCCCGCACCTGACGCCGAGCCCGCGATGCCCGAGCCGGTGGGCGAGCCGACGACCGTGGTGGCCGCGGAGCCTGCGCCGCAGCAGGAGCCCGAGCCCGAACCGGTCCCCGCGCCGGTGGCCGTGCCCGAACCAGCCCCTGTGCTCGTCGCGGAGCCCGAGGCAGAGCCAGCCCCGGCCACGGCACCGCCGCCTGCCCCGGTGGTCGCCTTGCCGTCGCCGGCGCCGACGCCAACGCCGGTGCCCGCATCGTCGCCATCGCGACCGGCTCCGTCGACCGTCTCCGATTCCGCGCCAGCACCTGCCGTCGCAGCGTCACCGGCGCCACCGCCGGCGCCGGCGAAGCCGCCAGCCGCCACCCCGCCAAGCCCGCGTCCGGACAGTGCGCCCGCCAGCGCGCCGGTCCCGGCATCCATGCGACCCGCCGTGGCCGTCGCAGCACCCGTTGCCGCGGAGGCAGCGCCGCCCGCCGAGCCGAAACCGGTCCCGGTTACGCAGGCCAGGCCCGAGCCGGTCGCGGTCGCTGCGCTGGTTCCCCCTCCCCCCAGGGAGCCTGCGCCGGCGCCCGTCGCTGAACCGCTACCTGCGCACCGGGCCGAGGCCGTGCTCAAGGAACTGGTGGCGGCCTATGCAGCGGGCGACAGCGGACGCTTCGACCGGCTGTTCAGCGATCCCGGAGCCCTGGCGGCCATGTTGAGCCTGCGCGAGCGCCTGCGCAGTACAGACATGCGGTTTTTGCAATTGGGACCGTCGAGCTGGTCGCTCGGGCCGGGACAGGCTTCGGTGCGCGTCAGCTACAAGGACACCTGGGTCCCCCGGGGTGGGCGCCGCGCACAGTCCGAAGCCGGCACCCTCGAACTGCGCGTGGCCTTGGTGGGTGACGAGGCCCTGATCGCTGCCGCCGACATGAGCGGAACGGCCCCCTGACCTTGGCGGCACCATCCCCGAATCCGCGCCGCCTGCCGGTCTGGCTGCTCCTGCTGTTGGCCATTGCAGGGCTCTGGCTGATCATTGCGCGTGGCTATGCGGACTATCTCGCGCGCTTTGATCCGGCACGCTCACTGGCCTGGTCTCCCGGTCAGCCCGATGCCCACCTGCAACTCGCCGAGCGCGAACTGCTCGATGGCGACTGGGAGGCCGCGCAAGCCCACGCCCAGGCATCCCTGGCGACCGCACCCTTGCAGGGTCGCGCGCTCAGGGTGCTCGGGGCGACCCGGGAGCTCGAAGGTGACCGCGACGCCGCCCGCCGCTTGATCGAAACCGCCGCCAGCGTTGCGCCGCGTGACATACCCGCGCAGTACTGGCTGGCGATGAACGATCTGCGCGACCGCGAGCTCGACGCGGCGCTGGCGCGATTCGATCGCCTGCTGCGGATGGAGCCCGAAACCACTCGCCAGGTCTTCCCGGTGCTGATGACCGTGGCCACCAACCCGATCGGCATGCGCGGTTTCGCCCCGCTGCTGGCCAGCAACCCGCCCTGGCGCCCAGACTTCATGCGCCAGTTCCTGGCCTCGGTCGCCGATGCACGGCAGCTCGACAGGCTGCTCGGCATCGCTGCGCAGGCCGGCGTGAAACTGGAGCCCGCCGAACAGGCAGGCCTCCTCAACCAGGCTTTTGCCGGCCGCGACTGGCCGCGGGTGCGGCGCCTGTTGGCCATCGAGGGCATCCGGCCGGCAGCCGTGCGCGATGGTGGCTTCGATCGCGCCGCCAGCGGTGATGGCATCCGCGGCTGGGCCGTGGCCAAGCACCGGATGATGGACGTGATCCTGAGCGATTCACGCCTGCGTGTGCATTTCCTGGGCCAGCGCGCCGAGTTCGGCGGCGTGTCGCAGTGGCTGCTGTTGCCGCCCGGCGCCCATGCGCTCAGCGGGCGCGTGCGCCTGCTCGATCTCGACACCGCGCAAGGCCTGCGCTGGTTCCTGCAATGTGACCAGGCCAGGGAACGCCTGGTCGAGACGGAGTTGTTCAAGGGCCGCGGCGAATGGACCGAATTCCGCGTCGAGTTCGCCGTACCCGAGGACTGCTCCGCCCAAACCCTGCGCCTCGAACTCGCCGCCCGCATCGCCGCCGAAACCCAGGCCTCCGGCAGCGCCGAGTTCGACGATATCGAGGTCACCCCAGCACTCGGCCCGGCCCCGCTCCAACCGTAGGAGCGCCCTCGGGCGCGATGGGTCTACGGCAAGGTCCTTCGCGCGCAGAGCGCGCTCCTACGGGAGCGGTGGTGTGCCGGCCCGTCTGTTGTAGGAGCGCCCTCGGGCGCGATGGGTCTACGGCAAGCTCCTTCGCGCGCAGAGCGCGCTCCTGCGGGAGCGGTGGTGTGCCGGCCCGTCTGTTGTAGGAGCGCCC
>JANJUH010000492.1 GCA_024710675.1 Lysobacterales bacterium | reverse complement strand
CATCAGTTTGCCCGGTACCGGCGAGACGCCGGCGGCGCCGGTGTTCGTCGATGGCAGCAAGGTGGCGACGCTGCGCGGCGAGACGATCACGGCGGACTTCATCGGCATGATCGAGGAGTACGTGGCCCAACGCTATCCGCTGATCGGCAGTGCGCCCGCGGGGAATTCGGTCGAGGGCGACTGAACCGACTGCGGATGGATTGCGTTTTCGCGCAGCGCTGGCCACCGATGCGTCGCCAGTCGTGGCGCTCGTCGAGTCCGCCTATCGTGGCGAGAGTAGCCGGCAGGGCTGGACGACCGAGGCTGATCTGCTCGACGGCCAGCGAACCGATGTTTCCGCGGTCAGTGAGCTGATCGCGCGCTCCGGCTCGACCATCGTCCTGGCCGAGCGGGCAGGGCAGTTGTTGGCCTCCGCGCACATCGAGGTCAAAGGCGAGGACTGCGCCTTCGGCATGTTCGCCGTGCGCCCGGAGCTGCAGGGCAAGGGCATCGGCGATGCGCTGCTCGCCG
The DNA here is from genome assembly GCA_024710675.1 of Lysobacterales bacterium. Classification (GTDB taxonomy): domain Bacteria; phylum Pseudomonadota; class Gammaproteobacteria; order Xanthomonadales; family SZUA-5; genus JANJUH01. The sequence goes on along the minus strand of JANJUH010000492.1, from coordinate 4,098 downwards.
AGTGTGAGCGGCGCGCACGGTTCGCCGGCGCTCGCCGAATGACCATGACGGTGATCTGGACCCGCGCGGAACTGATCGCCTGGTACGAGCGTCGCGGCTACCGGGCCACGGGTGAGCGCCAGCCCTTCCCCTATGGCGACGCGCGTTTCGGACTGCCGAAACGCCAGGATCTGCACTTCCTCGCCTATGCCAAGCCGCTGAGCGGAGACCACCATGCAGGGTGACCTCGTTTCCGGGCTGCTGCTGCCGCTCTCGCTGGCGCTGATCATGTTCCCGCTGGGCCTGAACCTTGGTCCCGAGGACTTCCTGCGCATCATCCGCCAGCCGCGCGCGCTGCTGGTCGGCATCCTCTGTCACTTCGTGTTGCTGCCGCTGGTCTGCTTCGCGATGATCGAGGCGGTCGGCATGGGGGGCGCTTTCGCCGCCGGCTTCCTGCTGCTCGCCGCCTGTCCCACCGGCACCACCAGCAACCTGCTGACCCATCTCGCCCGCGGCGACGTGGCCTTGGCCTTGAGTTTCACTGCAGTCGCCAGCGTGCTGACCATCTTCACGCTGCCGCTGATCGTGTCCTGGGCGCTGGCGCGTTACCTCGCCAGTGGCCAGGAGGTGCCGGTCCCGGTGGCGCTGTTGATGGGCCAGATCTTTTTCATGCTCGGTGTGCCGGTGTTCTTCGGCATGGTGGTGCGGCACTTCCGGACGGACCTGGCGATGCGCATCGAGCCGGTGCTGACCCGCGCGGCGACGCTGCTGTTCATGGTCATCGTCGCCGTCGCGGTGGTCCGCAACTGGGCGCTGCTGCGCGACAACTTTGCCACGCTGGCGCCCTTCGCGATCGCCCTGAACCTGGTGATGCTGGCGATCGGCTTCGCGGTGGCCTGGGCGATCCGCCTGTCGCGGCGGCAGGCGATCACGCTCGGCATCGAGACGGCGATCCAGAACGCCACGCTGGCGCTGGTCATCGCCTCCTCCTTGCTGCAGATCGACGCCATGGCCGTGCCCGGCGCGCTCTACGGCGTGCTGATGTACGGCGGGGGACTCGTCTTCGCCATGCTGGCGCGGCGTTTCGTCCGGACCTGAGGGCATACTGCCGATGGTCATGGGCAGAGGAGCAAAGGCATGCGTGGAGCAGGCGGGACACCGGGTGGGCTCGGCGAGTTCTTTTTCGGCCTGGCGCTGGTCATTGCCGGCGGCTACCTGCTGCTCAAGCAGGTGACCGTCACCAGTGGCGGTTGGGGCCTCTTCGGCTTCGACGCCTTCGGCCTCTCGCTGGTGCCGTTGCTGCTGGGCATCGGCCTCGTCTTCTACAACGGTCGATCGGCGATCGGCTGGTTCCTGGTGTCGGCCGGCGCCATCATCATCGTCGCCGGCATCATTGCCAATCTGCGCATCTACTTCGCGCCAACCAGCCTGTTCAACACCTTGATGATCCTCGGCATGATCGCGGTCGGCATCGGCCTCGTGGCGCGGGCGGTGAAGGCCCATCCGCCGCCGGAGCAGGGTTGAGCGATACGGCGTAGGAGCGCGCTCTGCGCGCGAAAGGGTCTTGCCGCAAGCGTGGGTCGCGCCCGAGGGCGCTCTTACGGGCTGCCGGATTGGCTCCGCACCAGCGTAGGAACGCGCTCTGCGCGCGAAGGACCTTGCCGCGTGCTGCCATCGCGCCCGAGGGCGCTCCTACGGGCGATCATCCCTTCGAGGCGGTCTGTTGCGCCGGCAGCACCCAGTCACGCCATTTCGCGTAGGCCATGAATCCGAAGTACAGCGCTCCGAAGGCGATCACCGATTCGGGGTGCGAGATCCAGTGTCCTGAGCCCGGCAGATCGAGGTCTGCGCGCACGGCGGAGGTGATCCCGAACTGGGGCACCGGCAGGATCACCGTCGCGAACACGCCGCCCAGGTAGGCCATCGCCGCCAGCGCCCAGTCCGAGCGCACGCGCTCGACGTGCTCGGCTGTCGGTCGTGAGGGCGCCAGGGCCACGGTCGCCTTGCCAAGGAGCAGCCAGGCGAAGAGCACGATGGGCAGCCAGCTCGAAAAGGCGAAGGCCCAGGCGCCGATGAAGAGACCGTAGAACAGCGTGAAGCCGGCCAGCGTGCGCAGCTTGCGCGCGGCGCTCACGCCCTCCGCATACACCGCGTGACCGAGGAAGCCGCTGGCATGCACCAGCAGGAACTCGACCAGCATGATCAGCAGGCCGGTCTTGACGGTGTCGAGTCCCATGGCGCGCGGAGCGATCCACACGGCGAGAAAGAAGCCGGCGCTGACCGCATCGGGCAGCGCGCGCAGCAAGCGGGTGGCCGGCGGCCAGCGTGTGGCTTGCTTCTCGGGCAGTTCTGGCGTGCTCATCGGGTCCTGCCGTCCGGGCTGTGCAGCGCACGGTAGCGCCTGGGCGTCTGGCCGGTCCAGCGCCGGAACGTGCGGCTGAAGTTCGAGGGATCCCCGAAACCCAGCTTCAGCGCGATCGCTTCGACCGAGGTCTCGCTATGCACCAGCCACCATTCGGCCTGTTCCCTGCGCACCTCGTCCAGCAGTGACTGGTAGCGGATCCCGGCGCTGGCGAGGCGCCGGAACAGCGTTCGCGGCGACATGTGCAGCAGCTCGGCAGCGCCTGCGGCCTCAGGCCACGGTGCACCGTGCTCGAGCAGCAGGCGGCGCACCCGGCCGGCGATCTCGCGGCCTGGCCGCGAGGCTTCCAGGCGGCGCTCGCATTCGCGCACGGCCAGCAGGTGGGTCTCGCCATCCTGCGATGGACAAGGACGCGCCAGGAGCTCGCGCGGCAGGCGCAAGCTCAGGCACTGGCCTGCGAATTCGACAGGCCGCAACAGCAGTCCGGCGTACTGACCGGCCCAGGGCGGGGCTGGATGGGGCAGGGTGCAGCGGACCTGTCCGGCGTCCTGGCCCAGCACGGCTTCCAGCAGGCGCAACTCGATCACCAGCAGCGCATCGAGCACGATCCGGCGCGCCTCGGCGAGCGGCAGGATCTCGTGGGTGCGGAGCACGGCCTCCTCGCCTTCGAGTGCCAGGTCCAGCCGCACGGCCCGGGTGCGCAGTGTCGCGAAGCGCGCGAGGGTGCGCAGCGCCGTGTCCACCGTTCCGGCGGACAGTGCTGCGAAGGCCAGCGTGCCGTGGGTGTGCACCGGGACCGAGGCACCGAGGTCGAGCCCGAAGGCCGGGTTGCCGGTCGCCGAGACGGCGCGCACCAGCAGGTCGCGACACGCGCCCAGGGGCAGCAGTGCGTCGTCGCCGAGCGCCGCCTGCGGCAGTCCGGCCGCGGCGAGCAAAGGCTCCGCTGCGATGCCCTGCTCGGCCAGCAACTGCGCCACCAGCCGCAGATAGGCCGGATGAAAGGCAGGCTCGTGTTCGGGTGAGGCCGGCATCGACGACGCATTCCTGCTGCAGACGGCCGCCTATCGTGGCACGAAATGACGAAAATCTGCCACGGCCTGAGCTGGTCCGATGGCATGAGCCGGAGCAAGCTGTAGCCACGCACCGACCATGGATTCAACGATGACCACGACCACTCTCGATGCCTTGCCCTGGCGGGACCGCAAGCGTGCCGCCTGGCTCGTGTCGCTGGCCGTGCCGGCCCTGATCGGCTCTGGTCCGCTGGCCTTCCTGCTCAGTGGCGAGGCGTGGGTGCTGTGGCTGCCGCTGGCGATCGCCTACCTCGGCCTGCCGCTGCTCGACTTCGTTTTCGGCGAGGACGAGAGCAACCCGCCCGAGCAGGCGGTGCCGGCACTGGAGGCCGATCGCTACTACCGCTACGTGACCTGGGCGCTGGTGCCGATGCTGTGGGCCTTCATCATCGCCGCGGCCTGGTTCGTCAGCCGGGTCGAGCTGCCCTGGCACGGATGGCTGGCGGTGGCCTGGTCGACGGGACTGGTCGGCGGCTTCTGCATCAACGTCGGCCACGAGTTGGGCCACAAGCGCGAGACCATCGAGCGTTGGCTGGCGAAGCTGGTGCTGGCGCCGACCGCCTACGGCCACTTCAGCATCGAGCACAGCCGCGGCCATCACCGCGACGTCGCCACGCCCGAGGACTCGGCTTCCTCGCGCTTCGGTGAGTCGATCTGGCGCTTCGTGTGGCGCGAGATGCCGGGTGG
>JANJUH010000434.1 GCA_024710675.1 Lysobacterales bacterium | reverse complement strand
CCTGGTGCTCGACCAGGGCGCCGACTTCGCCGAATTCCTACGCAGCCTCGGCGCACGCTCGGTCAACCGCATGGCCGTTGGCCTGGACCGCGCGATCAATGCGCTGCTCGCCCAGCACCACGCGGCACCTGCCGCCGCCTGATCCGGAAGACAGCCCGATGTTCGACCTGTTCCTCGCCGAATGCCGTCGCTTCCAGGGCTGGGCCATCGCCTATGCCCTGGCGCACCTGCTGCTGCTCCTGTTCCTCACCCGCTTGATGGACCTCGGTCAGCAGTCGGAGGAAGTGTATTTCGCCATGGGCGCCGCGCTGGTGCTGAGCGGCCTGCTGCTCGGCCTGTACCAGATGGGCAGCTACCGGCGTCCGAACGCCTGGCTGAACCTCCTGCACCGACCCTTGGCCGCCTGGCGGATCGCGCTCGCGCTGGTCGGCGCTGCCGCCCTGCTCCTGGCCATTGGCGTCCTGCTGCCGCTGCTGGCGGCGGCGCTGTGGCAGGACACGATGACCGCGCGCGTGCTCGATGCGCGCCACGGGTGGCTCTGTGTATCGGCCTACCTCTGGGCCCTCGCGGGCTACGTCACCGGCGCCGCCGCGATCCTGCTGCCCGGCCGCGCGGCACCGGCAGCCCTGGTGTTCGTCCTGCTGCTGCCGGCCGCCTATGCCACCGGCCTCGCGGCCTTGCTGATGCAGGTCCTCGCGCTGGCCTGGCTCCTGGCCCTGCTGCTGGCGGCCTTCCGGCCCGATCGCGACAGCCTGCCGGGCGGGGCCGCGGTGCTGCTGGTCGCGCTGCCGATGTCGGTGCTGGCCTGGCTCGGATTGCTCCTCGCAGGCTTCGCCGTCGAACTGGCCTGGATTGCCCAGGGCAGCCATCCGAACAACCTCGCCAATCCACCCGAGGGTAGCGTCAAGCAGGCCGAGGTCGCCGACGGCCCCGATCTGATCGTCGCCGGCCTGCAGGGCAGCGCGCATCCTGCCGCCGCCCTGTGGCGTGAACAGGCAGCGCTGTCGACGATCACCACGCTGGGTCTGGGCATCCCCTACACCGCCCGATGGCATGAACTGACCAACCGCGCGCCGATGAGTTTCGTCGATGAAGAGCGGCGCATCCGCTGGGTGTTCAGTCACGACGAGGCGCGCTTCGTGGGCATGGATACGAACAACGGGCAAGCGGCCGGCACGCTCGGTGTGGCCGGCCAGGCGCGCTTTGCATCGCCGCCGTTGCCGGGGCCCGGTGGACTGCTGGTCGCCCATCACGAACTCCTGCAGTTCGACCCGGAAAGCCAGCGCATCCTGCCGCGCATCCGCTTTGCGGACGGCGAGCTGATCGCGGGTGTCAGACTCTCGGACGAACGCCTGTTCGTGCTGACCCAGCAGGCGCTCTACCTCTACGATGCCCGCCCGCTGCGGCTGCGCGAGGGTCCGCTCGAGACCCGCCAGCGGGTGCCGCTACCGGGCGCGGTGGGCAACCTCCAGCGCATCGACGTGATGGCGCTGATCGACGGCGATCTGGTGTCCTTCACCTTCACCCGCCACCATCACAACGGCCGCGGGCCGGCCTTCCAGCGGCTGGTGCATCTGGGCGAATCGGGGCCATCCGAGACCGTCGCGCAGCGCGAACTGACGACCGGCTACGGGCCGCTCTACACCTGGCAAGCCTGGTGGCTGTCGCCGGCCATCAGCGAGGGCCTGGGTGCGTTGCGCCATGCCTTTGCGCCCTTCCAGCCGGCCTATGAGCTGGCGCCGCCAGCGAAGCCGGCGCCGGTGACGACCCTGGCCGCGAGCCTGATGCTGGCGTCCCTGCTCGCCGCGCTGCTCCACCTGCGACGAAGCGCGCTCGGGCTGCAAGCGCGGATCGGCTGGTGCCTCGGCTGCGCTGCGCTCGGGCTGCCGGCCCTGCTCGCGCTGTGGCGCCTGCTGCCGCGGACAGATCTGCCCGCCCGCGCGGCAGCCGCTGCCCTCGCCCGGCAGGCGGAAGCGGCCCCGTGAGCCCGGCTCTGCTCGGCAGCCTGCTGCTGGCCGCGGCGGTGACGACGGCGCCCTTGCCGGCCGACGACAGGCTGCGCGAGGCGGTCCTTCATTCCCACCAGCAGGAAGCTCCGCCACGGCTGCCGCGCGCCGCCTTCCTGGCGCGCGAACTGGAGCGTGGCCTGACCCTCGCGCCGGACGGTCGCCACCTCGCCTGGCTGGCTGACCGGGGTGAGCGTCAGCAGGTGTGGCTGCAAGTGCTGCCCGATGGCCGGCCGCGCGCGGTGCTCGCCGACACCGACGCGACGACGCTGGACTGGTCACGCGATGGCCGCTGGTTGCTGGTTCCTGGTTCACGCCAGTTGGCCGTGCTCGCGATCGACGGGCAGGAGGGCAGTGGCGAGCTGACTGCCCTCGGCGGAAGCAGTCGCCGGGTTTACGTCGGACCCGATCCGCTCCTCGCCGGTGCCGCACTGGTCGTCGAGCGGCCTGCGCGCCTGGCAGGTGACGCCCAGGTCTGGCGACTGCTGCGGGTGCAAGCGGACGCCCACGAAACCGAGTTGCACGTCGATACGCGACCCATCGTGGACGCAGCGCTCGGGCCCGATGGCAAGGTCGCCTGGCTCGTGCGCACCGAAGGCGAGCAACACGTGTTGTACCGGCTCCCGACGCCCGGGCTCGACCACCCTGTCCTGCGCTGTGGTGCACTGCGTCGTTGCCGGATCCTCGGTCCGTCCGCGGAGGGCGGACTTTGGCTGAGCGGCAATCCCGATCGCGATCGCCAATCCCTGCTCCACCTCGATGCCGACGGACGGCTCGAACTTCGGCACGAGGATCCACGTGGCGAAGCAGACCTGCACGCGGTCACGCTCGATCCCGCCGATGGCCAGCCGCGCTTCCTCGCCTACCAGAGCACGGTCCCGCAACTCATCGCACTCCAGCCCGCGGATCGCGACCGGCTCGCGCTGATCCGGCGCACACTCGACAACGCCTCACTGACAGTGCAGATCGGCGCCGGGCGCTGGCTGCTCAGCGAGCGCAGTGACCGCTTGCGTGGCATCCGCCACTGGCTGGCCGAGGCGGACGGCTCACTGCAGCGCGTGCGGGCGGATTCGCGCTTCGGCTTTGCCGGGCAGCTTCAGGACCCGCCCGCCGACAGCGCGATGGCACGGCAATGGCCGGTAGCGTGGACCGCCTCCGACGGACGCCGGTTGCATGGCTTCGTGAGCCTGCCGCCGGGTGTGAACCCGGGGACGGCGCCGCTGGTGGTGATCGTCCACGGCGGCCCCTACAGCCTGGTGCGCCCCGGATTCAGCAACGACGCGCAGTTCCTGGCCAATCGCGGCCACGTGGTTTTCCAGCCGAATTTCCGCGGCTCCACCGGGCTGGGCCTGGACTACATGCGAGCCGCCGCCGGTGACTTCGGGTGCGGCCGGGTGCTCGCCGACATCGTCGAAGGCACCCGCTGGCTGCTGGCCAACGGCATCGGCGATCGCGCCCGTGTGGCCATCGCCGGCGCCTCCTTCGGCGGCTACGCCGCACTGCTGGCCGTCAGCCATGAGCCCGAACTGTTCCAGGCCGCCGTGGCCGGCGTGCCCCCGGTCGACTTCGGCTGGGTGGTTCGCGAGTACGAAGGCTCCGGGCACCAGATGTATCCGGGCATCCCGATGTCGAGCACGATGCGCCAGTTGGGAGTGGACCCGGCCGATGCAGGCTTGATGCAAGCGCTGGCCGCGCAATCCCCGGTCGCCCATGCGGCCAGCCTGCAGCGCCCGGTGCTGATCGTGGCCGCCGGCCAGGACGAACGCGTCCCGATCCGCGGCATCGCCCATTACGCGGCGCTGCTGAAGACGCTCCACAAGGACGTCAGCCTGTTCGTCGACAGCGACGCCGACCACGGCTTCGCGGATGACCATTCGCGCGAGGCCTATTACTACCTGATGGAATCGATGCTGCATGCGCACCTGGGCGGCCCGGCGCCCGA
>JANJUH010000050.1 GCA_024710675.1 Lysobacterales bacterium | reverse complement strand
CGATGGTGATCGAGCGGGGATGAGGTGTCGCGGGACTCGGGACTCGGGACTCGGGACTCGGGACTCGGGACTCGGGACTCGGGACTCGGGACTCGGGACTCGTCAAGGTCGTGAAGGTGCTCGAGGCTGTCAAGACTCGTCATCCCGGCGAAAGCCGGGATCCAGAACGGACTGGCCTTGGTGCCGGGGAAAGCACTGGATTCCGGCTTTCGCCGGAATGACGGGCAGGGCAGGCTTCCGCCACTGGTCACTCAGCGCTTGCGGGACCCGGTGCAAAGCTCGCACGGTTGATGTAGGAGCGCCCTCTGGGCGCGAACGGTTGGTGCCGCAAGGTCCATCGCGCCCAGAGGGCGCTCCTACAGATGGAGCCTCGGCATGTGATCGGTCAGTGCAATTGACCCTCAGAACACCACGAAGCGCGCCCAGAAGTCGCAGGTGGTCTTGCGGTAGTCGGCGATGACGCCGCGGCGCTCGTCGTCGAGTTCGATCGCGATGTCGTCATTCGCCGTGCGGCGCGGCCAGATCGGGTCGATGCCGCCATTCGGATCGCCGCTGGCCGCGAAGCGCACCCACTGGCGCTGCACCTGGGCCGACAGGTCGGTCTCTCCGGCCGTGAAGCTGGCCGAGGGACCGAACACGAAGGCGATGTCGGCGCCGTGGAAGGCGCCGAGCGGCGCGGTGGCGTTGGCGAAGACGTGGGTGTAGACGTAGCGCCAGACCGGGTTACCCGCCGCTGCGTGCGCGCCGGAATAGGCGCGCGCCGGGCAGGCGAACTGCAGATCGTCGAGGATGTCGGCCCACGCCAGCCAGGGCTGCGCATAGGCCGTCGCCGGATACAGCGCCAGCACCTGCGGCGCCAGCGTCGGGAAGGTCTGGCGTATCAAGGCTTCGTACTCGGCCACGGTCTGCGGCCGGCTGGAAGCTGGCAGCAGCGTGGTGTACTCGTCGGCGTTGATACCGACGATCAGCGGCACCGGGGCCGCGCGCCCGGAGGCTACCGCCACGCCGCTGGGCTCGAGCAGCGAGTACCCGTCGACGAGCAGGCCGAAGTCCTCGCCCTCGCGGCCGAAACCGACCGTTGGCTGGGTCAGGTCGATCAGCTGCTGCCACGGGATCGCGCGCATGCAGGCACGGCGATCGGCCACACCTGCGCAGCCGGCCAAGCCGAGGATGCGCTCGCCCTGGGTGTAGCCAGCCTCGTTGTTGGCGGTGGGCGTCTCGAGCCCGGGCAGGTTCCGGGGACAGCCACCGCTCTGCATGATCGCCCGGTGGAACAGTCCGCGCGCCAGCGGGCTGGCCATCAGCGCGCAGGTCGACAGGCCGCCCGCCGACTCGCCGAAGATCGTCACCCCTTCCGGGTCACCGCCGAAGGCCGCGATGTTGTCGCGCACCCAGCGCAACGCGGCGATCTGGTCGAGCAGGCCATAGTTGCCGGCACTCGGATGGTCGGCCGCCTCACCGGCGAAGGGCTGCATCGCGAGATAGCCGAAGGGGCCGAGGCGGTAGTTGGCCGTCACCACGACGACGCCGTCATCGGTCAAGAGGCCGCCATCGTACTGCGGGCTGCCATCCGGCCTGAGCTCGACGGCAGAGCCCTGGGTCAGCCCGCCGCCGTGGAACCACACCATGACCGGGCGAGCCGCACCGGCGCGCGGCTCCGGCGTGTAGATGTTGAGCTGCAGGCAGTCCTCGGAACGCTCGCCGAGATCACTCGGGAAGAAGCCGTCGCCGCTCGCCTTTTGCGCGCAACTGGGGCCACGCGTGGCCTGGTTGTGCGGTCGCGTGCGCGGAGGCGCGGGCTGCGGTGCGCGCCAGCGCAGCTCACCGATCGGGGACGCGACGTAGGGGATCGCGAAGTAGCGGCTCAGGTCGGGTCTCAGCGCCGTGCCGGCGACCAGGCCCTCGCGGGTGGCGACGACCCCGGCCGGTGGGGGCACCGTGGTCAATAGGCGCAGCGGGCGATCACTGCGCTCGAAGCGGCCACCGCTGCCGAAGGGATAGCCGAGGTCGAAGGCGATCCGGTTGTGCTCGACATCATTGCGCGGCGTCACCAGGCGCAGCGCGGACGGACCCGCCATCACCGTTGCCAGCGCCTGCGTGGCGCAACTGCGGCAGTAGCCGCGGGCGAAGAGGAATTCCGGCGTGAAGGAGGTCTCCGCGGCCGGCGTCGTCGCATAGGCCCAGCGTGGCCGGCCCTCGCCGTCGTAGACGTACAGGGTATGGAAGGCCGTTTCGGATCCGGCAGCCCCGAACAGGTAGCTGATCAGGCCCCAGCCGCTGTCGGCTTCGCCGCCGTACCAGCTCCCGGACAAGGCCCGCTGCGGCAGCTGGCTGGCCGGCACGATCGGCTCCATGCACCAGCGCCACGAAACTCCGGCGATCGCGAAGCGGAAGTCGAGCCGCTCGGCCATGCCCGGCCGGGCGCTGCCGTCGCCACATTCGCTGTCGCTGGCCACGCGGGCCAGCGCGGCGCCCGGGTGACTCGCCTGCAGGCGCGCCGGCGGTGTCGCGGCCGGATCGTAGCGGTACTCGGCGATCGTGATCGTCGCGGACTGCCCGCTCCAGAGGCCGTCGACCAGGTACCAGACCGGCTGCCCGTCGGCCTCGAAGGTGTACAAGGTGCCGACCAGGCGATCACCGACGACCTGCAGGTCCAAGCCATGGCCCGGGCGCGTGCGGTCGTAGTAAAGGCCGGGCTCTGGCGGTTGGGCCACTGCAGCGCTCGCGAACAACAGCAGGGCAAAAGCAGTCTTGTGGACCATGGATCGCGCACCAGCAGCGGCAGGATGACCAAGCTAACGCAGCCGACTCGGAGACGTTGACCGTGTCGCTGCCGGCAACGCTGGCATGATCCCCGGATCCGCCTTCGAGGACCCGCCATGCCCGCCCCCGTTGCCCTCGTCACCGGCGCCGCGCGCCGTGTCGGCGCCACCATCGCCCGCGCGCTGCACGCGGCCGGCTATGACCTCGCGCTGCACTACCACCGTTCCGAAGACGACATGAACGCACTGGTCGACGAGCTCGAGGCGGCGCGTCCGGCGAGCACGCTGGCGCTGAAGGCCGACCTCGCCGACCTCGCCGCCACCCGCGAACTGGTGCCGAACGCGGTGCGCCGCTTCGGTCGCCTCGATGCGCTGGTCAACAACGCCTCGAGCTTCTACCCGACGCCGCTGGGAGAGATCGAGGCGCAGCACTTCGAGGACCTGATGGCGACCAATGCGCGCGCGCCGCTGTTCCTGTCGCAGGCCGCCGCGCCGCACCTGCGGGCCAGCCGCGGCGCGATCGTCAACCTCGTCGACATCTATGCCGACCGCCCGCTGCCGCGCTACCTGCCCTACTGCATGGCCAAGGCAGCGCTGGTCGCGCTGACCTACGGCCTCGCCCGCGAACTCGGCCCGGAGGCGCGCGTCAACGCGATCGCACCCGGCAACATCCTGTGGTCGACCAACATGGAGAAGGCCGAGACCCCGCAGGTCGTGCTCGATCGAACGGCACTGCAGCGCCAGGGCGAGCCCGAGGACATCGCGCGCACCGTGCTCTTCCTGCTGCGCGACGCGCCCTATGTGAGCGGGCAGGTGCTGCGGGTGGACGGGGGAAGGTGGCTGTTCATCTGATGCGGGACTCGGGACTCGGGACTCGGGACTCGGGACTCGGGACTCGGTGAATAGCTCGCACGACCGATGTGGGAGCGCCCTTGTGGCGCGACATCGAGGCCCGAAGGTCGCGCGACCAGCGCGCTCCAACAAGAGAACGATTGCTTTCGTGTGCGGTGCGGTTCGCTGCGCTCGCCACACCCTACATGTTGGCCCCTACTCCGCTGCGACCATGGGTAACCTCACCCGCGCCACGCAGCCACCTTGCGCGCTTCGGTTCGTGAGGGTCAGTTCGCCCTCGTGGGCCTCGACGATCTGCCGAGACAGCGCGAGCCCGATGCCGGAGCCGCCCGGCTTGGTGGTGTAGAAGGGCACGAAGAGGTTGTCGGTACTGGCGATGCCGGGGCCGTCGTCCTCGACCTCGACCAGCGCCTCGCGGCCTTCGATGCGGCAGCACAGGCGCACCGGGGCGGCGCCCTCGGGACTGGCTTCGAGGGCGTTCTTGACGAGGTTGATCAGCGCCTGCTCGAGCTGGTCGGGATCGCCGGCAATGACCACCCCCGGCTCGGCCTGCACCAGCACCCCACCCTCGCGCTGCAGGCGTCCGACCCGCTGGACCAGTTCGACCAAGTCGACGGGCTGGCGCTGCGGCGGCGGCAACCGCGCCAGCGTCGTGTAGCCGAGCATGAAGCGGGTCAGCGCGTCGGCGCGCTCGGAGATCACGCGCAATCCACCGAGCGTGTCATCTCGCCAATCCTCCGGCGGCGGCTCACGCTCGAGCACGCGCCGCAGCGTGTCGGCCATCGAGCGGATCGGTGCCAGCGAGTTGTTGAGCTCATGGCCGAGCACGCGCAGCAGGCGTTGCCAGGCCAGGCGCTCTTCCTCGCGCAGCGCGCGAGAGAGGTCGTTGATGACCAGCAGCGTCTGCGGCCGCCCGGCCTCGCGGAAACGGGCGCGGCGCACTTCGAAGCGCCCGGAGCCGCCGGGGAAACTGCGCCTGATGGTGCTCGCCCCCTCCTCGCCCATCAGGTCTTCTATCCCGAGATCCGCGGCCTGCTTGCCGAGGCCCTCGCCATGCCGTAGCGCCAGCAGGCGCTCGCCGGCCGCGTTGGCGAGGCGCAGCCGGCCATCGCCATCGAAGCTCAGGATCGCCAGATCGATCGCGGCCAGGACCTTGGACAGCAGCGTCACCGTCTCTTCGACCTTCAGGCGCTGGGCGCGCAAGGTCTCGGCGAGCTGGTTGACCTCGCGCACCAGCGCGCCGATCGCATCGTTGCGCTGCGCCCGCGCCCCGCGCAG
>JANJUH010000352.1 GCA_024710675.1 Lysobacterales bacterium | reverse complement strand
CATCGCAAAGGATCGGGCTGCTCGCGGCCGGGCGCGCTGCGGCCAGCGGCGTCACGACGGTGACGACCCGCGAGCGGCTGGCGATGACGCCCGATGCATCACGCACCTGCACGCTGGCCCGGTAATGCCCGGCGGCGGCATAGCTGCGCTGCGCCGAGGTCGCCGGGCCCCAGGCGGTGCGCGGGCTGCCGTCACCGAAGTCGAAGCGGTACTCGAGCGGATCACCGTCGGGATCGCTGGCCACCGCGACGAAGTCGACCGCCTGCCCCGGGGCCGCCGGATAGGGCGTCGCCGTGAAGGACTGCACCGCCGGCGGCCGGTTGCCGCCGACGCTGGCGCCGGTCGAGAAGGTGTAGGCATAGGCCGGCATCGCGTTGCCGGCGGCATCGCGGATGCCTTCGAGGCGCACTTCAAAGCTGGCGTCTGCCGCGAGCGGCTGGTCGGGCTGGAAGGTGAACACGTCGTTGAAGGCGAGCGTCCAGCGCCCCGCCAGCGCCGGCCCGAAGGTCCCCGGCCCGGTGATCCGGCGCACCCGGAAGCTCTGCCCGTTGACGATCGACAGCGTGTCCAGCGTTTCGTGGATCAGCAGACTGACCGGCGCGCCGAGCGGATAGCCCGACTGGCCGGGGCGCGGGATCGAGAAGGCCACCGCCGGCGGCCGCGTGTCGGGCGCCGCCTGGTGCGCAAAGATCGCGATGCCCTGCCCCGGGTCGCCGACGCCGCCGGTGACCAGCAGGTTGCCGACCGGGAGCGCGAACTGGCTCATGTCGACACCATTGCTGATCGTCGTGAACTGGCGCACCGAGGCGCGCGTGCGCATGTCGATCTTGTGGTCGCCGATGAAGCCGTACTCGTCCTGGAACTGCGCGTACATCGCACCCGAAGACCCGTTCGGGCGCGGCAGCGGCACGTCAGCGACGAAGCGCAGCGCGGTCGGGTCGGTCACATCGACCATCCGGAAGCCGTTGCCGCCGCCATCGTTGTAGGGGAAGACGAGGTAGAGCTCGCCGTCGTTGCCCCACAGCTCCGGCCAGTAACCTCCGGGACCGCCGGTCTTCAGCACATCGAGCAGCACCGGCTGCTGCGGGTTGCTGACATCGTAGGTGGCCACTCCGGTGCGCGACTGGTCGGAGGCGTAGATCAGGAGGTTGCCGAGCAGGAAGGGATGGCCGATCACGCCGGTCAGGCCCAGGTGGTCCCACTCGGCCTGCAAGGTGGAACCCGGAGAGCCCGGGGGGCCGTTGGTGTAGAGCCGCGCGAGGCCCCCGACGGCACCGTAGCTCCACCAGGTCTGCTCGATGTACCACGGCTGCTGCAGAACGCCGCGCACGCCGGCTCCGAAGTTGCCGCTCTCGCTGCGCGTGACACCGGGGATGCCCTCCTGCGCCCGGAAGGACCACGGGCTGGTCGGCGGCCAGTCGGGCCCAAGCACGAGGAAGGGCCCGGGCGCACCCGTCTGCATGTTCTGGCCGAGGAAGAAGAAGCCGTGCGCGTTGATGGCCATCGGTGAGGTGCCGAGCGAGCCCTGCGCGTTCGCCGGCGCGTTGACGATCAGGCGCGGATTGGCCGGATCCATCAGGCTCCACATGCGCGCCTGGATGTTCGAACCCGGATTGCTCGCCGGCGCCTCCGGCGAGGAGAACAGGATGCCGTTGTGCCAGGCCAGGATCGCCGCCCGGCCATCCTGCACCGCGAAGGGTCCGGCGATCAGTTCGCCCGCGGTACGCGGCACGTTCTGGAAACCGATACCGGTAGGCCAGGTCGTGGTCGTGGCCTGGGCCCCGACATCCGCTGTCATGGCCAACATCGCCAGCCCGAATACCTGCGCCAAAGGCCTCATCGTCGTCTCCGTTCGATCCCGCCGTGGCGGCGGTGTTCCCTTCCGGGTACGCAACACGACAGGCAAAACGACATCCGGCGACCACAAGGGCAAGGCTCGATCGCGCGGTCCATCACGAAAGCCGTCAACAGCGCGCTTGGCTGCGCGAACCACACCCTGCACGCCGGAGCAGCCTTCGAAGCCCATCGCAGGGTGCCGGTGAGCGCAGCGCACCACACCCTACGCGCCGCACCATCCTTCGAAGCCCATCGTAGGGTGCCGGTGAGCGCAGCGAACCGCACCGACGGCGATGCAGGAAGGCCGCCTACCGGCTGAGGAACCACCACGGCAGCCCCACGGTCAGCACGACCAGCAGCGCCGCGCCACCCAGGGCGAAACTCATGCGGATCGGTTCGGCGCGAAACTGCTCGAGCAAGGTCGGCGCCCTGCCCTCGGCCTTCGCCGCCTCCCATTCGGCGCGCGCCTTCGCCTGGCGCTCTCGCTGGTAGTCCGCCAACAGGCGCTTGGCATTGGACAGGTCGCCATCGTCCGGCAACCAGATGCCACCGGCCGAGATGCCGAAGGGACCGGGCCGGGTCTCGTAGACCGGGAAGTGGTACTTCGCGAGGAGTTCGCGGACTTCCTCGATCTCGTCCTCGGGCACGCCGCGGAAATTGAGCAGAAGGTGCGGCATCAGAACATCCTGCGCACCTTGTCGAGCGCCAGGAAAAAGCGCTCGACTTCCTCGGCCGTGTTGTAGAAGGCCAGCGAGGCCCGGGCGGTGGCACCCACGCCGTAGCGCTGCATCAGCGGATGGGCGCAATGCTGGCCCGAGCGCACGGCCACGCCCTCCAGATCGAGCAGCACCGCGAGATCGGTGGCGTGCACGCCTTCGACGACGAAGCTCGCCACCGCAACCCGCTCGGGCGCCTCGCCGATCAGGCGCACGCCGGGCATGGCCGCGAGCCCTGCGCGCAAAGCTTCGCCGAGCGCGTGTTCGTGTGCGCGCGCGGCGACCAGGTCGAGCGTGCCGAGGTAATCGACGGCCGCACCGAGCCCGACGAAACCGGCGATGTTCGGCGTACCCGCCTCGAAACGCCGCGGCGGCGGGGCGAACACCGTGCCCTCGAAGGACACCGATTCGATCATCTCGCCGCCGCCGATCACCGGCTGCATGGCCTCGAGCAGTTCCCCCTTGCCCCACAGCGCGCCGGTGCCGGTCGGTCCGAACAGCTTGTGGCCGGTGAAGGCGTAGAAATCGCAACCCAGCGCCGGCACATCGACCGGAAAATGCGGCACCGCCTGCGAGCCGTCGACCAGCAGTGGCACACCGGTCGCGCGCGTGGCCTTCGCTATCTCGGCCACCGGGTTGATGGTACCGAGCACGTTCGAGACGTGGACCACCGCGACCATCTTCGTGCGCGGACCGATCAGCGCCAGCAGCGCCGGCAGGTCGAGCGTGCCGTCGTCATGGACTGGCGCCACCTTCAGCACGGCACCGGTGGCCGCAGCCACGATCTGCCAGGGCACGATGTTGGCGTGGTGTTCCATCGCCGTGACGAGGATTTCGTCGCCCGCCTGCAGCCGCGGCCTCAGATAGCCGTGGGCGACCAGGTTGATCGCCGCCGTGGTGCCGCTGCTCAGCACCAGCTCGTGCGGATCGGTAATGCCGAGGAAAGCGGCCAGCTTCGCCCGCGCGGCCTCGTACAGCGTCGTCGCCTCCTCGCCCAGCGTGTGCACCGCTCGGGCGACGTTGGCATTGTGGCGCGTGTAGAACTCCGACACCGCCTCGATCACCGCGCGCGGCTTCTGCGCGGTGTTGGCGTTGTCGAAATAGACGAGCGGCTTGCCGTGGACCTCGCGCGCGAGGATCGGGAAGTCGGCACGCCAGCGGTCGACACTCATCTTTCAGCCCTGCGGCAGGTGCGCGGCGACGCGCGCGGCCAGCGC
>JANJUH010000035.1 GCA_024710675.1 Lysobacterales bacterium | reverse complement strand
GGGCACGGGGTTCGCCTTGAGGCGCACCTTCATCTGGTCGTAGACCTTGAAGAAGTTCGCACCCGTGCGGTCCATCTTGTTGACGAAGGCCAGACGCGGCACCTTGTACTTGTTGGCCTGGCGCCAGACGGTCTCGGACTGCGGCTGCACGCCACCAACGGCGCACAGCACGAAGACCGCACCATCGAGAACGCGCAAGGAGCGCTCGACCTCGATCGTGAAGTCGACGTGCCCCGGGGTGTCGATGATGTTGAAGCGGTGCTCCGGGAAGTTCATGTTCATGCCCTTCCAGAAGCACGTCGTCGCCGCCGACGTGATGGTGATGCCGCGCTCCTGCTCCTGCTCCATCCAGTCCATGGTGGCCGCGCCCTCATGGACCTCACCGATCTTGTGATTCACACCGGTGTAATAGAGGATGCGTTCGGTGGTCGTCGTCTTGCCGGCATCGATGTGAGCCATGATGCCGAAATTGCGATAACGCTCGATTGGAGTGGTTCTGGCCACGGCAAAGAATCCTTTCCTGTCGGGGTCGAGGCTGGCTTACCAGCGGTAATGCGAGAAGGCCTTGTTGGCCTCGGCCATGCGGTGCGTTTCCTCACGCTTCTTGACCGCGGCGCCACGGCTCTCGGAGGCATCGAGCAGCTCGCCGGCAAGGCGACGCGGCATCGAGGTTTCACCCCGCTTGCGCGCAGCGTCGATCAGCCAGCGCATCGCCAAGGCCGAGCGGCGCGCCGGGCGCACTTCGACCGGCACCTGGTAGGTCGCGCCACCGACACGGCGGGACTTGACCTCGACCATCGGGGCGACGTTGTTCAGCGCCTTCTCGATCAGGGCGATCGGATCCGGGTTCTTGTTCTGGATCTCGTCCATCGCCGTGTAGAGAATGCTCTCGGCAACGGACTTCTTGCCGCTCTTCATCATCATGTTGACGAAGCGGGCAATCGTGGTGTTTCCGTACTTCGGATCGGGCAGCACGGTACGTGCCGCATGCGAGCCTTTGCGGGACATGGCGAAATCCTTCCTGGGTCAGCGGATTACTTCGGGCGCTTGGCGCCGTACTTGGAACGGGCCTGCTTGCGCTTGGCCACACCGGAGGCATCGAGCGAGCCACGAACGGTGTGATAGCGCACGCCGGGGAGGTCCTTGACGCGACCACCGCGGATCAGCACGACCGAGTGTTCCTGGAGGTTGTGGCCTTCGCCACCGATGTAGCTGATGACCTCGAAGCCATTGGTCAGGCGCACCTTGGCCACCTTGCGCAGCGCCGAATTCGGCTTCTTGGGCGTGGTGGTGTAGACGCGCGTGCAGACGCCGCGGCGCTGCGGGCAGTTCTCGAGGGCAGGCGAAGCCGTCTTGAAGCTCTTCGGCGAGCGCGGCTTGCGGACCAACTGGTTTACTGTCGCCATTGCAGGATCCCTAAGAAAACAAACGACAGGCCGGAACGCGACCTGTCGAGAAGCGGGAGTTTAAGCTCCCGGGCTTTTGGGTGTCAACCGCGTGGCTGAGGATCGTCTGAACGATGTCGTCGGATCCATGCTGCCGTGCGGTACCGGGGCGGCGCACACGCGCCGCCCCGTTGTTGCGGTCTTACTGTGAAGCTTCGGCAAAGTCTTCGCTGCGCGTGCCACGGCCGATGCCTTCGAGCACCTCGAGTTCGGCACTCGAGAGCTTCTCGTGCTTGCGTCGCCGCGTCTCGTGGTGCGCAAGGCCCGTACCCGCCGGGATCAGCCGACCGACGATGACGTTCTCCTTGAGGCCGCGCAGCGTGTCGCGGGTGCCGCGGACGGCCGCCTCGGTGAGCACGCGCGTGGTCTCCTGGAAGGAGGCCGCGGAGATGAAGGACTCGGTAGCCAGCGAGGCCTTGGTGATGCCGAGAAGGACACGATCGCCCTCGGCGCCACGCTCGTTGCGGCTCTCGGCGCGCTGGTTTTCTTCCAGCATGCGGACGCGCTCGACCTGCTCGCCGCGGAGGTAACGGGTGTCGCCCGGATCGGTGATCTCGATCTTGCGCAGCATCTGGCGAATGATCACCTCGATGTGCTTGTCGTTGATCTTCACGCCCTGCAGGCGATAGACGTCCTGAATTTCCTTGGTCAGGTAGACCGCCAGCGGCTCGACACCGAGCAGGCGCAGGATGTCCTGCGGGTTCGGCTCGCCATCGACGACCGTCTCGCCCTTTTCGACGTGTTCGCCTTCGAAGACGATGACCTGGCGCCACTTCGGGATCAGCTCCTCGTGGACGTTGCCGTCCTTGTCGGTGATCAGCAGGCGCTGCTTGCCCTTGGTGTCCTTGCCGAAGCTGACGACACCGGTGCGCTCGGCGAGGATCGCCGGTTCCTTGGGCTTGCGCGCCTCGAAGAGGTCGGCGACGCGCGGCAGACCGCCGGTGATGTCGCGGGTCTTCGAGGTCTCGGTCGGGATACGCGCGACGACGTCACCGACGCCCACTTCGGCGCCATCCTGCAGCGACACGACGGCCCCGGCCGGCAGGAAGTACTGCGCGGTGATGTCGGTGCCCGGCAGGGTCAGGTGCTCACCATTCAGGCCCTCGAGGCGGATCATCGGACGCAGGTCCTTGGCCCCGCCACCGCGGCGCTTCGGATCGGTGACCACGTTGCTCTGCAGGCCGGTCAGGTCATCGATCTGCTCGTTGACGGTGACGCCGTCGACAAAGTCGATGAAGCGCACGCGGCCGGCGACTTCGGAAACGATCGGATGCGTATGCGGATCCCAGTTCGCGACCGTCTGGCCGGCCTTGACCGCATCGCCCTCGCGAGCCGACAGCACGGCGCCGTAGGGCACGCGATAACGCTCGCGCTCGCGACCATGGCCGTCCAGCACGCAGACTTCGCCGGAGCGCGAGACCGCGACCAGGTGGCCGGCGGCGTGCTCGACGAACTTCAGGTTGTTCAGGCGGATCGTGCCGGTGGTCTTGATCTGCACATGGTCCTGGGCGGCAACTCGCGAGGCCGCACCACCGATGTGGAAGGTACGCATCGTGAGCTGCGTGCCGGGCTCGCCGATCGACTGTGCCGCGATGACGCCGACCGACTCGCCATTGTTGACGAGGTGGCCACGGGCCAGGTCGCGGCCGTAGCACATCGCGCAGATGCCGAAGCGGGTATCGCAGGTGATCGCCGAGCGCACCTTGATCTGTTGCACGCCGAGCTCCTCGAGCTTGGCCACCCAGGCCTCGTCGAGCAGCGTGTTGCGGGTTACCGCCGGGGTGTCGTCATTGCCCGGCAGGAACACGTCCTCGGCGACCACACGACCCAGCACGCGATCGCGCAGCGGCTCGATGACATCGCCGCCTTCGACGATCGGAGCCATCGTCAGACCCTCGAGCGTGCCGCAATCGAAGTCGGTGACGACCACATCCTGGGCGACGTCGACGAGACGCCGGGTCAGGTATCCGGAGTTGGCGGTCTTCAGCGCGGTGTCGGCGAGGCCCTTGCGCGCGCCGTGCGTCGAGATGAAGTACTGGAGCACGTCCAGGCCTTCGCGGAAGTTCGCCTTGATCGGGTTTTCGATGATCGAGCCGTCCGGCTTGGCCATCAGGCCGCGCATGCCGGCGAGCTGGCGGATCTGCGCCGCCGAACCACGCGCACCGGAGTCGGCCATGATGTAGATCGAGTTCATCGACTTCTGCTCGACGACCTTGCCCTCGGCGTCGGTGGTCTTGTCCGAGCCGATGCCCTTCATCATCGCCTGCGCGACCTGCTCGTTGGTGCGCGACCAGATGTCGACGACCTTGTTGTAGCGCTCGCCGGCGGTCACCAGGCCCGAGGTGAACTGGTCCTGGATCTCGCGCACTTCACGCTCGGCGCGCTCGAGGATCTCGCCCTTCTCGGCCGGGACCTTGAGGTCGTCGATGCCGATCGAGACGCCGGCGCGGGTCGCATAGGCGAAGCCCGTGTACATGAGCTGGTCGGCGAAGATCACCGTGTCCTTCAGGCCCAGCTTGCGGTAGCAGGCGTTGATCAGGCCCGAGATCGCCTTCTTGGTCAGCGACTGGTTGAGGATGGAGAAGGGCAGTCCGGCCGGCAGGATCTCGGCCAGCAGCGCGCGGCCGACCGTGGTCTCGGTCAGCGTGCGGGTGCGGCGGCGCGTACCGTCCTCGGCCACCTCGGTCTCGTCGATGCGGACCTTGATCTTCGCGTGCAGGTCGATCTTGTGCGCGTTGTAGGCGCGATGGACTTCCTTGACGTCCGAGAACACCATGCCCTCGCCGCGCTTGCCGATCAATTCGCGGGTCATGTAGTAGAGGCCGAGCACGACGTCCTGGGTCGGGACGATGATCGGCTCGCCGTTGGCGGGCGACAGGATGTTGTTGGTCGACATCATCAGCGCGCGCGCTTCGAGCTGCGCTTCCAGCGACAGCGGCACGTGCACGGCCATCTGGTCGCCGTCGAAGTCGGCGTTGAAGGCGGTGCAGACCAGCGGGTGGAGCTGGATGGCCTTGCCCTCGATCAGCACCGGCTCGAAGGCCTGGATGCCAAGGCGGTGCAGCGTCGGGGCGCGATTGAGCAGCACCGGATGCTCGCGGATCACCTCTTCGAGGATGTCCCACACCTCGGCGCTCTCGCGCTCGACCAGCTTTTTCGCCGCCTTGATCGTCGTGGCGAGGCCACGGCGCTGCAGCTTGCTGAAGATGAAGGGCTTGAACAGCTCGAGCGCCATCTTCTTCGGCAGGCCGCACTCGTGCAGCTTGAGCGTCGGGCCGACCACGATGACCGAACGGCCGGAGTAGTCGACGCGCTTGCCGAGCAGGTTCTGGCGGAAGCGGCCCTGCTTGCCCTTGATCATGTCGGCCAGCGACTTCAGGGGCCGCTTGTTGGTGCCGGTGATGGCACGGCCGCGACGGCCGTTGTCCATCAGCGCATCGACCGCTTCCTGCAGCATGCGCTTCTCGTTGCGCACGATGATGTCGGGCGCGTTGAGCTCGAGCAGACGCTTGAGGCGGTTGTTGCGGTTGATGACGCGGCGATAGAGATCGTTGAGGTCCGAGGTGGCGAAACGGCCGCCATCCAGCGGAACCAGCGGGCGCAGGTCCGGCGGCAGCACCGGCAACACGGTCAGCACCATCCACTCGGGACGGTTGCCGGACTCGACGAAGGCCTCCATCAGCTTGATACGCTTGGAGAGGCGCTTGAGCTTGGTCTCGCTGGAGGTGCCGGCGATCTCTTCCTTCAGGCGCACCAACTCGGCGTTGAGGTCGATCGTGCGCAGCAGCTCGTAGACGGCCTCGGCACCCATGCGCGCGTCGAACTCGTCACCGTGCTCCTCGACCGCGATCAGGAACTGCTCCTCGGTCAGGAGCTGGCCGCGCTGCAGCGCGGTCAGGCCCGGATCGACGACCACATAGGCCTCGAAGTAGAGGATGCGCTCGATGTCGCGCAGCGTCATGTCGAGCATGAGGCCGATGCGCGAGGGCAGCGACTTCAGGAACCAGATGTGCGCGGTCGGGCTGGCCAGCTCGATGTGGCCCATGCGCTCACGGCGCACCTTGGCCAGCGTCACCTCGGTGCCGCACTTCTCGCAGACCACGCCACGGTGCTTCATGCGCTTGTACTTGCCGCACAAGCACTCGTAGTCCTTGATCGGTCCGAAGATCGCCGCGCAGAACAGGCCGTCACGCTCCGGCTTGAAGGTGCGGTAGTTGATCGTCTCCGGCTTCTTGACCTCGCCATAGGACCACGAGCGGATCAGGTCGGGCGAGGACAGCCCGATACGGATCGAGTCGAAGTCCTGGACGGGACGCTGCTGGCTGAACAGGTTCAACAGGTCTTTCATGATCGTGTTTCCTCCGGCTCCGACGCTTACTGCTGCTCGCTCTCGAGCTCGATGTTGATCGCGAGCGAACGGATTTCCTTCACGAGCACGTTGAAGGATTCCGGCATGCCAGCCACCATCTGGTGGTCGCCGTCGACGATGTTCTTGTACATCTGGTTGCGGCCCTGCACGTCATCCGACTTGACGGTCAGCATTTCCTGCAGGGTGTAGGCGGCGCCGTAGGCCTCGAGGGCCCACACTTCCATCTCGCCGAAGCGCTGGCCACCGAACTGCGCCTTGCCACCGAGCGGCTGCTGGGTGACGAGCGAGTACGGACCGGTCGAACGCGCGTGCATCTTGTCGTCGACCAGGTGGTTGAGCTTCAGCATGTACATGTAGCCCACGGTGACCGGGCGCTCGAAGGCGTCGCCGGTACGGCCGTCGTAGAGCACGGTCTGGCCGCTCTCGGGCAGGCCGGCGAGCTTCAGCATGCGCTTGATCTGGGCCTCGTTGGCGCCGTCGAAGACCGGCGTGGCCATCGGCACGCCCTTCTTCAGGTTCTTGGCGAGAACCATCAGTTCCTCGTCGCTGAACTCGCCGAGATCGACCTGCTGGCGGATCATCTGCTGGTTGTAGATCTCGTCGAGGAACTTGCGCAGTTCGGCGATCGCGCGCTTCTCCTCGAGCATCTCGCCGATGCGCTTGCCCAGGCCCTTGGCGGCCCAGCCCAGATGGGTCTCGAGCACCTGGCCGATGTTCATGCGCGAAGGCACGCCGAGCGGGTTCAGGACGATGTCGACGCTGGTGCCGTCGGCCATGTAGGGCATGTCCTCGACCGGCACGATGTTCGAGATCACGCCCTTGTTGCCGTGGCGGCCGGCCATCTTGTCACCCGGCTGGATGCGACGCTTCACGGCCAGGTAGACCTTGACCATCTTCAGCACGCCCGGAGCGAGATCGTCGCCGGCGGTGACCTTGGCCTTCTTGTGCTCGAAACGCTTGTCGAACTCGGCCTTGTGGCGCTCGATCTGCTCCTGCGCACGCTCGATCGCCTCGGCGGCCGCGTCCTCCTTCATGCGGATCGCGAACCATTCCTTGCGGTCCAGGCTGGCCAGGTAGTCGCGGGTGATCGCCTCACCCTTCTTGAGCTGGCGCGGGCCACCGTTGGCCACCTTGCCAACCAGCGCGTCGGCCAGGCGGTCGAAGATCGCCGCCTCGAGGATGCGGAACTGGTCGTCGAAGTCCTTCTTGACCCGCTTGAGCTCGGTCTGCTCGATCTGCAGCGCGCGCTTGTCCTTCTCGAGGCCGTCGCGGGTGAAGACCTGGACGTCGATGACGGTGCCGTCCATGCCCGGCGGCACGCGCAACGAGCTGTCCTTCACGTCCGAGGCCTTCTCGCCGAAGATCGCGCGCAGCAGCTTCTCTTCCGGCGTGAGCTGGGTCTCGCCCTTCGGCGTGACCTTGCCGACCAGGATGTCGCCGGCGTTGACCTCGGCTCCGATGTAGACGATGCCGCTCTCGTCGAGGCGCGACAGGGCCTGCTCGCCGACGTTCGGGATGTCGGCGGTGATCTCTTCCGGCCCGAGCTTGGTGTCACGGGCGACGCAGGTCAGCTCCTCGATGTGGATCGTGGTGTAGCGATCCTCCTGGACCACGCGCTCGGAAACGAGGATCGAGTCCTCGAAGTTGTAGCCGTTCCAGGGCATGAAGGCGACCAGCATGTTCTGGCCCAGCGCCAGTTCGCCGATATCGGTCGACGGACCGTCGGCCAGCACGTCGCCCGGCGCCACGCGATCACCGACATTGACCAGCGGGCGCTGGTTGATGCAGGTGTTCTGGTTGCTGCGGGTGTACTTGATCAGGCTGTAGATATCGACGCCCGGATCGTTTTCGCCGATCTCCTCCTCGTGCGCCTTGACGACGACGCGGCCGGCGTCGATCTGGTCGACCACGCCGGCACGACGGGCGATCACGGTGACACCGGAGTCGCTGGCCACCTTCCGCTCGATGCCGGTGCCGACCACCGGGCACTCGGCGCGCAGCGTCGGCACGGCCTGGCGCTGCATGTTGGCGCCCATCAGCGCGCGGTTGGCGTCATTGTGTTCGAGGAAGGGCACCAGCGCCGCCGCGACCGACACGGTCTGCATCGGCGAGACGTCCATGTAGTGCACTTCGGCGGGCGTCTTCAGCACGATTTCGCCACGCTCGCGGCAGGTCACCAGATCGTCGATCAGGTTGCCGTCGTCATCGAGGCCGGCATTGGCCTGGGCGACGACGAACTCGCTCTCCTCGATCGCCGACAGGTAATCCACCTGGTCGGTGACCTTGGCGTCGATGACGCGGCGGAACGGCGTCTCGATGAAGCCGTACTCGTTGGTGCGGGCATAGACCGCCAGCGAGTTGATCAGGCCGATGTTCGGGCCTTCCGGGGTTTCGATCGGGCAGACGCGACCGTAGTGCGTCGGGTGCACGTCGCGCACCTCGAAGCCGGCGCGCTCGCGGGTCAGGCCGCCCGGACCCAGCGCGGAGACGCGGCGCTTGTGGGTGACCTCGGAGAGCGGGTTGTTCTGGTCCATGAACTGGCTGAGCTGCGAGGAGCCGAAGAACTCCTTCACCGCCGCCGCCACCGGCTTGGCGTTGATCAGCTCCTGCGGCGTCAAACCCTCGCTTTCGGCGAGCGACAGGCGCTCCTTCACGGCGCGCTCGACGCGCACGAGACCAATGCGGAAGACATTCTCCGCCATCTCGCCGACGCTACGAACGCGACGGTTGCCGAGGTGGTCGATGTCGTCGACCACGCCACGACCATTGCGGATGTCGATCAGCACGCGCAACACGGCCATGATGTCGTCGTGCGAGAGCACGCCGGAACCGGTCACTTCCTTGCGCCCGACGCGACGGTTGAACTTCATCCGGCCGACGCCGGAGAGGTCGTAGCGATCGGCGCTGAAGAACAGGTTCTGGAACAGGTTCTGCGCCGCTTCCTTCGTCGGCGGCTCACCCGGACGCATCATCCGGTAGATCTCGACCAGGGCCTCGAGCTGGGTGCGCGTCGGGTCGATGCGCAGCGTGTGCGAGACGTAGGGGCCACGATCGAGGTCGTTGACGTAGAGCGTGCTCAGCGAGGCGATGCCCGCCTGCCGGAAGGCCGCCAGGTGATCCTCGTGCAACTCGTCGTTGGCCAGCGCCAGCACTTCGCCGGTGCTCGGGTCCACCACGTCCTCGGAGAGGATGCGGCCGATCAGGTATTCATCCGGCACCTCCAGCATCTTCGCCTTCGACTTCTCGATCTGGCGAACATGGCGCGAGGTGATGCGGCGACCGGCCTCGACGATCAGCTCCTTGCCGATCTTGATGTCGAAGGACAGGGTCTCGCCACGCAGGCGCTCGGGGACCAGTTCGAGCAGCGCGCCACTCTGCTTCAGCTCGAAGCGGTTCATCTCGAAGAACATCTGCAGGATCTGGGTGTTGGTGTAACCCAGCGCGCGCAGCAGGATCGTCACCGGCAGCTTGCGGCGACGGTCGATGCGCGTGTACAGGCAGTCCTTGGGGTCGAACTCGAAGTCGAGCCAGGAGCCACGGTAGGGAATCACCCGGGCCGAGTAGAGCAGCTTGCCCGAGCTGTGGGTCTTGCCGCGGTCGTGATCGAAGAATACGCCCGGGCTGCGGTGCAACTGCGAGACGATGACGCGCTCGGTGCCGTTGACGATGAAGGTGCCGGTGTCGGTCATGAGCGGCAACTCGCCCATGTAGACCTCCTGCTCCTTCACGTACTTGACGGCCTTGTTCGAGCTCTCGCGATCGTAGACGACCAGGCGCACGGTCACGCGCAAGGGCGCGCCGTAGGACAGTCCACGCGACTTGCACTCGCGCACGTCGAAAGGCGGATCGCCGAGGCGATAGCTCACGTATTCCAGCGACGCGCTTCCCGAGTAGCTGGAGATCGGAAACACCGACTTGAGCGCGGCATGCAGTCCGACGTCACGGTACTCGCCCGGGCCGCGCTCGATCTGCAGGAAATCGCGGTAGGACTGGACCTGGATGGCCAGCAAGGGGGGCACGGCCAGGACCGTTGGGGTCTGACCGAAGTCCTTGCGGATGCGCTTCTTCTCGGTGAACGAGTAGCTCATGGGGATCTCTCGCCTTGTGGCCGCCCGCAGGCGGCAAGTGAATCGGGAGCGGTGTCAAGCGAAAAGGAAAAGGGAAATGAACTACGCCCGCTCGACCCGGGGGTCGAACGGCACGCACCATCGCCTTCCATTTTCCATTTCGCTTTTCCCTTCCTCGGACAAGCCAAGCGGGGCCGGAGACCCGAGAGTCCCCAGCCCCGCCGTACAACGTCGGACCTGGGGTCGATTACTTGAGCTCGACCTTGGCGCCCGCTTCTTCCAGCATCTTCTTGAACTTGTTCGCGTCGTCCTTGCTGACGCCGTCCTTGACGGTCGCCGGGGCGCCTTCGACCAGGTCCTTGGCTTCCTTGAGGCCGAGGTTGGTGATCGCGCGGACGGCCTTGATGACTTCGACCTTCTTCTCGCCGGCAGCGGCGAGGACGACGGTGAACTCGGTCTTCTCCTCGACCGGCGCGGCGGCGGCGGCCGGAGCGGCGGCGACGGCCACCGGGGCGGCAGCGGAGACGCCGAACTTGTCTTCCATCGCCTTGACGAGATCCATGATCTCCATGAGGCTCTTGGAAGCGATGGCTTCGATGATCTGTTCGTTGCTGAGGGACATGGTGTTACTCCAGTGTGTAAACGTGTGGATTCGATCGATTCCAGAACTCGTCGATCAGGCGGCCTGCTTCTGGTCGCCGACCGCGCGCACGACGCGGGCGAGGCTGGCGGCGGGCTCGGAGAGCACGCGGACCAGCATCGTGGCGGGCTGCACCAGGCAGCCGAGCAGCATGGACAGGGCCTGTTCGCGCGTCGGCAGGCTGGCCAGACGGTCCAGCTCGCTGGCGCCGTACAGCTTTCCGCCCACCGACACCACCTTCGGGACCAGCTTGTCGTTGCCCTTGGCCGCGTCCTTGATCAGACGGCCGGCAGCGCCGGGATCGTCCTTCGAGAAGGCGTACAGGAGCGGACCGGTGAGGGCGTCGACGACGCACTCGTAGCTGGTGCCCTGCACGGCGCGACGGACCAGCGTGTTCTTGGCGACACGCAGGTAGACGCCTTCCTGGCGCGCCTTGACGCGCAGGGCCGTGAGCTGGGCGACGGTCATGCCGGAGTACTGCGCAGCAACCAGCGACAGCGCGCCGGAAGCCACCTCGGCGAGTTCTGCAACGACCTCTTTCTTTTGCTCGAGATTGAGAGCCATTGCTGTCCTCCAAAAGGCACAACGCTGCTTGCGCACCGCTGTGCCGGTTCAGGACACCGACCCGGTCGGGTCGATGCCGGGATCCCCTGAAGGCGATCCCTTCCTCGGTACTGCCGTTTCCACACTTGCACTGGAGCGGGCGGCACCATCTGCGCGGGCGAGTTCATTAAGCGGACCGACGGCGTAGCCCCGTTTCCGAGGCGCGACCGGCGACCGCACCCGCGGTCTTTGACGGCGGCCCGACCGGTGATCCGGCCGGGCGCCCCCAAAATCACGATCAGCGCGTCTGCAGCGTCGACGGATCCACGATGACGCCCGGACCCATCGTCGTCGAGACGCTGACCTTCATCAGGTACTGGCCTTTCGCCGCGGCTGGCTTCAGGCGCAGCAGGTCGGCGAGCAGCGTGTTCAGGTTCTCGCGCAGCGCGTCGGCCTCGAAACTGACCTTGCCGATCGTCGCGTGGACGATGCCCGCCTTGTCGTTTCGGAACTTCACCTGGCCGGCCTTGGCATTCTTCACCGCGGTCACGACGTCAGGGGTGACCGAGCCGTCCTTCGGGTTCGGCATCAGGCCACGCGGGCCGAGCAACTGGCCCAGCTTGCCGACGACGCGCATCGCGTCCGGCGTGGCGATGACGCGACCGAAGTTGAGCTCACCGGCCTGCATCTTTTCAGCCAGGTCTTCCATGCCGACGGCATCGGCACCAGCCGCCTTGGCCGCTTCGGCCTTTTCGCCAGCCGGGCAGAACACCGCGACGCGGATGGTCTTGCCGGTGCCGTGCGGCAGCAGCGAGGAACCACGCACGCCCTGGTCGGACTTGCGCGCGTCGATGCCCAGGCGAACGGCGACGTCGACGGCCTCGACGAACTTCACCTTCGAATGGTCCTTGAGGATCTTGATCGCGTCCTCGATCGGATAGGCCTTGCCCGGGGTGACTGCACCGGCCATGGCCTTCATGCGCTTGCTGATCTTTGCCATGACGTCAAACCTCCGGAATCAGGCCCATGCTGCGGGCACTGCCCGCGATCGTCCGTACCGCCGCGTCCAGGTCGGCCGCGGTGAGGTCCGGCATCTTGGTCTTCGCGATTTCTTCGAGCTGAGCCCGCGTGACCTTGCCCACCTTCTCGGTGTTCGGCCGGCTGCTGCCACGTGCGAGACCCAGCGTCTTCTTCAGCAGCACCGTCGCCGGCGGCGTCTTGACGATGAAGGTGAAGCTGCGGTCGCTGTAGACGGTGATGATCACCGGCAGCGGCGTGCCCTTCTCGACCTTCTGTGTCGCAGCGTTGAACTGCTTGCAGAACTCCATGATGTTGACGCCACGCTGACCCAGCGCGGGGCCGACCGGCGGCGAGGGATTCGCCTCCCCGGCCTTCACCTGGAGCTTGATGTATCCAGTGACTTTCTTTGCCATGTTGTTTCTCCTGGAGTTCCAGCGTCTGCACGCCTTGCGGCTGCGGGACTCCTCCTTCCGCTTCTCTGTTACGGGACCCGGGACTCAGAGTCCCGGGCCCCGGCCTTTCAGGCCTTCTCCACCTGGCTGAACTCGAGTTCGACCGGCGTGGAGCGACCAAAAATCAGTACGGCGACCTTGAGGCGGTTCTTGTCGTAATTGACTTCCTCGACGACCGCGTTGAAGTCGTTGAACGGCCCTTCGACAACGCGAACCATCTCGCCGGGCTCGAACAGGACCTTCGGCTTCGGCTTGTCCACGCCTTCCTGCACGCGCTGCAGGATGGCGTCGGCTTCCTTGTCGCTGATCGGCAAGGGCTTGTCGGCGGTACCGCCAATGAAGCCCATCACCTTGGGGGTTTCCTTGACCAGGTGCCAGCATTCGTCGTCGATGCGCATGGCGCGACCGTCGATCGCCGTCTCGATCTGCACCAGCACATAGCCGGGGAAGAACTTGCGCTCGGACTTGCGCTTTTGTCCCTGCCGCATCTCGATGACTTCCTCGGTCGGCACCAGGACCTGACCGAAACGATCCTGCAGGCCGGAACGGACGATCCGGTCCTCCAGAGATCGACGCACCTGATTCTCGAAACCCGAGTAGGCGTGGACGACGTACCAACGCTTTGACATGGGACGCTTCCTCAACCCATCAACAGGCGTACGATCCACGACAGGATCATGTCGATGATCCAGATCAGGATGCCGAGAATCAGTACAGCCACCGCAACGATGAGCGTGGTCTGCCACGTCTCCTGACGCGTCGGCCACACCACCTTGCGCACTTCGATCTGCGCGTCCTTCAGGAAGCGCACGAAGCGGGCGCCCGGCGCGCTGCTCACGGCGACGGCACTGCCCAGGCCCAGACCGGCCAGCACGGTGAGCACACGTGCCCACATCGGCCATTGGCCGTCGGTCCAATAAAAGGCGACCGCCGAGCCCAGCGCCAGCAGCATGCCGAGCGCCAGCTTGACGATGTCGATGGCCGAGCCGCTGGCGGCCGTACCGGAGGTTTCGACTTTAGCGTTCATGAGTCCCTTCACGCCAACACGGTGGGGCCTGCCGATGGGCGACCCGCACCGTGTCCATCCTCACGCTCGTCGACGAGTGGCACGCCAGGAGGGAATCGAACCCCCAACCTGCGGTTTTGGAGACCGCTGCTCTGCCAGTTGAGCTACTGGCGTACGCTTTCGTCGACCTTGGCGTCGATGAGCTTACTGG
Organism: Lysobacterales bacterium; assembly: GCA_024710675.1. Classification (GTDB taxonomy): domain Bacteria; phylum Pseudomonadota; class Gammaproteobacteria; order Xanthomonadales; family SZUA-5; genus JANJUH01. The sequence continues at coordinate 133 of JANJUH010000035.1, read as the reverse complement.
ATGACCTTGGCGACGACGCCAGCGCCCACCGTACGACCGCCCTCGCGGATCGCGAAGCGCAGACCCTCTTCCATCGCGATCGGCGCAATCAGCGACACCACCATCTTGATGTTGTCGCCCGGCATCACCATCT
>JANJUH010000296.1 GCA_024710675.1 Lysobacterales bacterium | reverse complement strand
GGTTTGCTTTGCGGAGCGATGCGCACGGATGGGGGCTTCCCGCGGCAATGGCGGTGCGGTTCGCTGCGCTCACCGGCACCCTACGCGGCGCTGCGATCAGTCTTCCTTGCCGGAGATGTAGCGCGGGCCGTCGCCGGCGGTCTTCTCGTACACCCCGCCGCCGGCTTTCTTGTACTGGGTGAAGCCGTGCTTGCTGAAGTGCGATTCCTTCAGCAGGTGCGAGCCGCCGGTGGCAACGCTGGGGGCGGAGATGACGCGGCGCACCGGGCCGCCGCACTCGGGGCACTGGGTGAGTTCGGGGTCGGACAGGCGGGCCATCACCTCGAAGCCACTTGCGCAGTGCGGGCAGGCCTTCGCGGGTTCCGGGGCTGCGTATTCGTAGATCGGCATCGCTATTCGCCTTCTTCCTCGTTGGCCTGTTGCGCGCTCGAGGTGTGTTCGAGGAAGGCCAGGTTCAAGTCGCGCCAGCGGTTGACGATGCCGCAGAAGAGATCGGCGGTCTGTTCGGCATCGTAGACCGCCGAATGCGCCAGCGCGGTGTCCCATTCCAGCCCGGCGGCCTTGAGCGCCTTGGCGAGCACGGTCTGGCCGTAGGCGAGGGCCGAGAGGCTGACGGTGTCGAGGGTGCTGAAGGGATGGAAGGGCGAGCGCTTGTGGCCGGTGCGGCGGATCGCGGCGTTGAGGAAGCCCAGATCGAAGGAAGCGTTGTGGCCGACCAGTACCGCGCGTGTGCAGCCGGCCGCCTTCATCCCCTTGCGCACCGGCTCGAAGATCAGGTCCAGCGCCGGACGTTCCTCGATGGCGCCGCGCAGCGGGTGGTGCGGGTCGATGCCGGTGACTTCCAGTGCCTTGGGATCGAGGTGCGCGCCGGGGAAGGGCACGACGTGCGTCGACACCGTCTCGCGCCGGACCAGGCGGCCGTGCTCGTCCATGTCGAGCAGCACCGCGGCGATCTCCAGCAGCGCATCGCGCTCGGCGTCGAAGCCGCCGCACTCGACATCGACGACGACCGGGTAGAAGCCGCGAAAGCGCTCGCCGAGCGCGGTCGCCGGCGCCTGGGCCATCACCCGATCACCTCCAGCCGATCGACGCGCTGCAAGCCGCGTGGCAGCAGGCCACCACGCTGGGCGCGGGCGCCGCGGTAGGCGTCGAGGTCCGAGCCCTTCAACCGGGTGATGCGGCCACCGGCGACCACCACCAGTTCCTGGTTCGGCTGGAAGACCGCCATCGCGACGAGGCGATGCGGCGTCTTCATCGACATCAGCTTGTTGCCCTTGCCCTTGTCGAGTTCAGGCAGGTCGGCGAGCGCGAAGACCAGCAGGTGGCCGTCGCTGGAGACGGCGGCAAAGAGCGCGCTGTCAACCGCGCCCGGCACGGCAGCCGGTGCCATCACCTGCGCGCCATCGGGCACGGTCAGGAGCTGCTTGCCGGCGCGGTTGCGCGAGACCAGGCTCTCGAAGCGGGTCAGGAAGCCATAGCCGACGTCGGTGGCGAGCACGAAGCGCGCTTCGGGGGCCGCGGCCAGCGTGGCGACGAAGCGGGCGCCGGCAGGCGGATCGAAGCGTCCGGTCAGCGGTTCGCCCTGGCCGCGTGCCGAGGGCAGCGTATGGGCGGGCGTGGAGTAGGCGCGGCCGCCGGTATCGAGGAAGGCGGCCTGCCAGTTGCTGCGGCCGCGGGCGCTGGCAAAGTGGCGATCGCCTTCGCGGTAGTTGAGGCCGGTGGCGTCGATGTCGTGGCCCTTGGCGGCGCGCACCCAGCCCTTCTCGGACAGGATCACCGTCAGGGGCTCCGACGGCGTCAGCTCGGCTTCGCTGAGCGCACGCGCCTGCACGCGCTCGACCAGCGGCGAGCGGCGGTCGTCGCCGTACTGGCGGGCGTCGGACTCGAGTTCGCGCTTGATCAGCGTCTTCAGGCGCGACTTCGAATCGAGTGTGGACTTGAGGTCGGCGCGCTCGGCCTCGAGCTCGGCCTGCTCGCCGCGGATCTTCATCTCCTCGAGCCGCGCGAGCTGGCGCAGCTTGGTCTCGAGGATGTACTCGGCCTGCTCGTCGGACAGCCCGAAGCGCGCCATCAGCACCGGCTTGGGCTCGTCCTCGGTGCGGACGATGCGGATCACCTCATCGAGGTTCAGGAAGGCGATCAGCAGGCCGTCGAGCAGGTGCAGGCGGCGCTCGACCTTGGCGAGGCGATGGGTCAGGCGCTTGCGCACGGTGTCGGTGCGAAAGCGCAGCCATTCCTCCAGCAGCAGTTTCAGCGGCTTGACCTGCGGGCGGCCATCGAGGCCGATCAGGTTCAGGTTGATGCGGAAGCTCTTCTCGAGGTCGGTGGTCGCGAACAGGTGCGACATCAGCTCGTCGACATCGACGCGGTTGCTGCGCGGCACCAGCACCAGGCGCACCGGCTCGCGGTGGTCGCCCTCGTCGCGGAACTCCTCCAGCATCGTCAGCTTCTTGGCGCGGAACTGCTCGGCGAGCTGCTCCATGACCTTGCTCGGCGAGACCTGGTGGGGCAGGGCGGTGATCACGACGTTGCCCTGTTCGCGCGTGTACATCGCGCGGCAGCGCACCGCGCCGTTGCCGGTCTCGTACATCCTGAGCAGCTCGACACGCGAGGTGATGATCTCGGCGCCGGTGGGATAGTCCGGGCCCTGGATGTGTTCGCACAGGTCGGCGGTGCTGGCATCCGGGTCGTCGAGCAGGCGAATGCAGGCGCTGACCACCTCGCGCAAATTGTGCGGCGGGATGTCGGTGGCCATGCCGACGGCGATGCCAGTGGCGCCATTGAGCAGCACCGCGGGCACACGCGCCGGCATCCACGACGGCTCTTCGAGCGTACCGTCGAAGTTGGGTTCCCACTCGACCGTGCCCTGGCCCAGCTCCTCCAGCAGCAACTTGGCGAAGGGGGTGAGCTTGGACTCGGTGTAGCGCATCGCCGCGAAGCTCTTCGGATCGTCCGGCGAGCCGAAGTTGCCCTGGCCGTCGACCAGCGGGTAGCGGAAACTGAAGGGCTGCGCCATCAGCACCAGCGCTTCGTAGCAGGCCGAATCGCCGTGCGGGTGGTACTTGCCGATGACGTCACCGACCGTGCGCGCGCTCTTCTTGTGCTTGGCGGCGGCGTTCAGGCCGAGTTCGCTCATCGCATAGACGATGCGCCGCTGCACGGGCTTGAGGCCATCGCCGACGAAGGGCAGCGCGCGGTCGAGCACCACATACATGGAATAGTTCAGGTAGGCGTTCTCGGCGTAGGCCTTGAGCGGCACCTGTTCGAAGGGGAGCATCTCGCCGGAGGACATCGTGTGGACGCGTTCGGGCAGGGAAACCGGGAACTCTAGCAGGTCGGTGAACGCACTTTGTCCGTGCCGCTTGGCGAATCGGCGGCCGTCCTAGTAAACTACCGGGCTCCCCGATCCCGACCGATCTCGAAAGGAAGCAGGAATGGTCAAGATTCGCCTGGCGCGCGGTGGCGCCAAGAAGCGGCCGTTTTACCACATCATCGTGGCCGACCAGCGCGCTGCGCGCGACGGCCGCAGCATCGAGCGCGTGGGTTTCTACAACCCGATCGCGCAGGGCAAGGAAGTTCCGCTGTCGGTGGATCTCGATCGCGTGGCGCACTGGATGGGCGTTGGCGCACAGCCGACCGACAAGGTTGCCCAGCTGATCAAGCTTGCGCAGAAGCAGCAGCCGGCGGCCGCCTGAGGCCCCCGTCGCGTCGACACCGCCCGTGCGGCTGGTGTCGATGGGACGCGTCCTCGGTGCGCATGGCATCCGCGGCGCGCTGCGTGTCCGCAGCGAGGCGGATCCGCCCGAAGGACTGCTCGATTACGCCGAGTGGTGGCTGCTGAGGCCGCCCTCGGCGCCTTTGCGTGTGCATCCCGTCGCCGGTGACCTGGCGACCGCGGGCCTGCTGGTGCAGGTCGAAGGCATCGAAGACCGCGATGCGGCCGAAGCGCTGAAGGGCGCGGAAGTCGCGGTAGATCGCGCGTTGCTGCCGCCGCTGCCGGATGGCGAGTACTACTGGACCGATCTCGAAGGCTTGTCCGTCGTGACCCTCGATGGCGTCGCGCTCGGGCGGATCGCGCATCTGGTCGATTATGGCGCCCATCCGCTGATGGTGATCCGCGATGGATCGCGCGAGCGCCTGGTGCCTTTCGTGACCGGCAACCCGGTTGAATCCGTTGATCTCGCCGCCGGCATGGTCCGTGTCGACTGGGATCCGGAGTTCTGAGACGCCCGGTGCGCTTCGACGTCCTCACGCTGTTTCCCGACTTCGTGCGCCAGGCCATGGGCGTCGGCGTGGTCGGTCGCGCGCTCGAGCGCGGCCAGGTCGAACTGTCCTGCTGGAATCCGCGCGACTACACCAGCGACAACTACCGCACCGTCGACGATCGCCCCTACGGTGGCGGCCCCGGCATGGTGTTCATGATCGAGCCGCTCAAGCGCGCTCTGGCTGCGGCCAGCGCCGACGGCGCGCGGCGACCGGTCGTGCTGATGAGCCCGCAGGGGCGGCGCTTCGACCAGGCGCTGGCGCGGCAGTGGGCGACTGCACCTGGACTGACGCTGGTGTGTGGCCGCTACGAGGGGATTGACCAGCGCTTCGTCGATCGCCATGTCGATCTCGAGGTCTCGATCGGCGACTTCGTGCTCTCGGGCGGCGAGGTGCCGGCACTGGCGATCATGGATGCGGTGACCCGGTTGTTGCCCGGTGTGCTGCACACCGATGCTTCGGCGGTCGAAGACAGTTTCATGGATGGCCTGCTCGATTGCCCGCACTACACCCGTCCCGAACAGGCTGAAGAGGGCGAAGTGCCCGCCGTGCTGCGCTCGGGCAACCATGCCGCGATCGCACGCTGGCGGCGCCAGCAGTCGCTGGCCCGGACCTGGGAAAAGCGTCCGGATCTGCTGGCGAAGGTGGAACTTTCGGCGGCCGATCGCAAGCTGTTGGCGGAGTACATTGCGGCTAGCCGCCCGCTTTAGCGGAGCGTCGGCATGAATGCCGACGCACGGGCTTGCCGGGCTCCTGTGGGTCCGGGTTCATGTGGGTCCGGATTCATCCGGACGCTCTTCGGGCTGAATCCTTCCGAGCAGGACCGGCGAGTCACGGTGACCGCGGCCCGCTTCTGCCACCTACCGCTTACCACTTACCACTTACCGCTCCTGCGTGAACCATCCCCGACGCAGCACCGGATGGTCGTCCTCCCACTCTTGCCGCTCCACGCTCGCGGTGTACAATAGCGGGCTTGCCTGTACCCGAGGGATCGCGCCATGAGCAAACTCATTCAGCAACTGGAAGCTGAGCAGATGAACCGCGAAGTGCCGGACTTCACGCCCGGCGATACCGTGGTCGTCAACGTCAAGGTCAAGGAAGGTTCGCGCGAGCGCCTGCAGGCGTACGAGGGCGTGGTCATCGCGGTCAAGAGCCGCGGTCTCAATTCCTCCTTCACCGTCCGCAAGATTTCGCATGGCGAAGGCGTGGAGCGTGTGTTCCAGACCTACAGCCCGACGATCGATTCGGTGACCGTGAAGCGTCGCGGCAAGGTCCGTGCGGCCAAGCTGTACTACCTGCGTGGCCTCGAAGGCAAGGCGGCCCGCATCAAGGAAGACCTCGGCGCCGCCAAGCGCTGAGTGTCGTGGCCGGCGGATCCTTCGCCGGTACCTCCTGAAGAATCCCGAGCCGCGGGGGGGGGGGGGGGGGGGGGGGGGGGGGGGGGGGGGGGGGGGGGGCTGAGGGCGGGGGGGGGGCGGGGGGGGGGCGGGGGGGGGGGGTGGGGGGGGGGCCGCGCGCCCACCAGC
>JANJUH010000226.1 GCA_024710675.1 Lysobacterales bacterium | reverse complement strand
ACCCTTGTTGACACACGCTTAAGGCGCAAAGCGCTAGAAGGCGGGGTTCCGTTCTGTTGGAGCCCGTCATGCACCGCACCCTGATCTCTCTCGCCGTCGTCGCCGCCCTTGCCGGATGCGGGCAGGCGCCCGAGCCGCCGGCGGCGACCGGCGCCACCGAAACGTCCGCTGCATCGGCGGCGAGCGCCGTCAATGCGCTGGCTGCCGAATGGACCGGCCCCTACGGCGGCGTCCCGGCCTTTGATCGCATGCAGGTGGCCGACCTTGAGCCGGCCTTCGATGCGGTGATCGCGCAGCATCTCGCCGAACTCGACACCATCGCCGCGCAAGCCGAGCCCGCGACCTTCGCCAATACCATCGAGGCGATGGAGCAGACCGGCCAGGACTTCCGCCGCGTGCAGGTCTACTTCGGAATCTGGGCGGGTAACCTGTCGAGCCCCGAGTTCCGCGCCGTCCAGGCCAAGGTGGCACCGAAGCTTGCCGCCTACCAGTCGAAGATCATCCAGAACGAGGCACTGTTCGCGCGGGTGAAGGCCGTGCGCGACGGCAGCGAATTCGCCACCTTGCGTCCGGACCAGCAGCGCCTGACCGACAACCTCTACAAACGCTTCCAGCGCTTCGGTGCTGCGCTCGATGCGGAGAAGAAGGCCCGTTACGCGGAAATCGACCAGGAACTGGCGAAACTGCAGACGCGCTTCTCGAACAATGTGCTGGCCGATGAGGAGGGTTACGTCACCTACCTCGAGCCCTCGCAGCTCGGCGGTCTGCCGAAGTCCTTTGTCGATGCGGCGGCAGCGATCGCGGAACGCAAGGGCCAGCCCGGCAAGTACGCGGTGCTCAACACCCGTTCCTCGGTCGATCCCTTCCTGACCTATTCCACCGAGCGCGCCCTGCGCGAACAGGTCTGGCGCAGCTTCGTCAATCGCGGCGACAACGGCGACGACAAGGACAATAACGCGCTCATCGCCGACATCCTGAAGCTGCGCCACGAGCGCGTCGGCCTGCTCGGCTACCCGAGCTATGCCGCCTGGGTGCTGGAAGACCGCATGGCGAAGACGCCGGAGCGTGCCTTCGAGCTGATGCAGGCGGTGTGGCCCGCTGCCGTCGCCCGCGCGAAGGAAGAGGTCGCCGACATGCAGAAGCTGGCCGACAGTGAGGGTGCCGGCATCACCATCGAGCCCTGGGACTACCGCTTTTATGCCGAGAAGGTGCGCCAGGCACGTTACGCCTTCGACAGCAACGAAGTGCGGATGTACCTCGACATCGAACGCCTGCGCGAGGCGATGTTCTACGTCGCGGGCGAACTCTTCGGCATGGACTTCAAGCCGGTGCCCGAGGGCAGCGTGCCGGTCTTCCATCCGGACGTGCGCGTCTGGGAAGTCACCCAGCGCGGCAGCGGCGAGCACATCGGCCTGTGGTACCTCGACCCCTACGCCCGCGAGGGCAAGCGCTCGGGCGCATGGGCATCGAGCTACCGTGATCACCAGACCTTCGCCGGCAAGCGCACGGTGCTGTCCAGCAACAACTCGAACTTCATCAAGGCGCCGCCGGGCGAGCCGGTGCTGGTGTCCTGGGACGACGCCACGACCTTCTTCCACGAGTTCGGCCATGCGCTGCATTCGCTGTCATCCAAGGTCGCCTATCCGAGCCTCAACTGGGGTGTGCGTGACTACACCGAGTTCCAGTCCCAGTTGCTCGAGCGCTGGCTGTTCACCCAGCCGGTGATCGACCAGTTCCTGCGCCACGCCGAGACCGGCGAGCCGATGCCGGCCGAGCTGGTCCAGAAGGTGCGCAATGCGTCCACCTTCAACCAGGGCTTTGCGACGGTCGAGTACCTGTCCAGCGCCTTGATCGACATGAAGCTGCACATGGTCGATCCAGCCGGCATCGACCCGGACGCCTTCGAGCGCGAGCAGCTCACGGCGCTCGGCATGCCGAAGGAAATCGTGATGCGCCACCGCACACCGCATTTCGGCCACGTCTTCGCCAGCGAAGGCTATGCGGCGGGTTACTACGGCTACCTGTGGGCCGAAGTGCTCACCGCCGATGCCACCGAAGCCTTCGTCGAGGCGCCGGGCGGCTTCTACGACAAGAAACTCGCCAGCAAGGCCGTCGAATACCTCTTCGCCGCCCGCAACGCGATGGACCCGGCCGTTGCCTACCGCGCCTTCAGCGGCCGCGACGCCACAATCGATGCGCTGCTGCGCGACCGCGGCTTCGCGGCGCCGAACGATGCGGCGGAAGGTGGGGCGGGGGCTGGGGAGGAGTAGCCTTTCTCGGGACTCGGGACTCGGGACTCGGGACTCGATAGAGCTTCTGTCCGCAAAGGACGCGAAGGACGCAAAGAGAAGCGGAAGCAAGCCCCTCTCCCCTGGGTGGGAGAGGGGTTGGGGAGAGGGGCGCTGCTGGAGAAGCGTCCGGATGAATCCGGACCCACCAGAGCCCGGCAAGCCTGTGGGTCGGCATTCATGCCGACGCTTAGGCCACTCGTCGCTCACTACCCGCCACACACCGCGCATTCCTCATGCACATCGCATGAATGAATATGCGCAACAAGCACAATTCTCGTTGCCATCGCCCAGCCTTCCGCGGTTATGATCCGCGCGGTTCCTACCGGTGAGGTCGACGGAGGCGCGGATGCGCGCACCCGGAGGCCTTGTCGCACCTGGAGAGGCGAATGGCGCGTGTACCTGCGATCCTGGCCCTGGCGGACGGCAGCATCTTCCGCGGCGTATCCATTGGCGCCGAGGGCGCCCGTAGCGGCGAGGTGGTGTTCAACACCGCGATGACCGGCTACCAGGAGATCCTGACCGATCCCTCGTATGCACAGCAGATCGTCACGCTCACCTATCCGCACATCGGCAACACCGGCTGCAATCCCGGCGACGAGGAGTCGCGCGGGATCTTTGCCAGCGGCCTCGTGATCCGTGACCTGCCGCTGGTGGCCAGCAACTGGCGCAGTACGTCCAACCTGTCGGACTACCTGTCCGAGCGGGGCGTGGTCGCGATCGCCGAGATCGACACCCGCAAGCTGACCCGCATCCTGCGCGAGAAAGGCGCCCAGAACGGCGCGATCGTCGCCGGCGCCGACGCGACAGCCGAAGCCGCCCTGGAGCTGGCGCGCAGCTTCCCTGGCCTCAAAGGCATGGACCTCGCGAAAGTCGTCAGCGCCGATGCGCCCTACGAGTGGACCGAAGGCACCTTCGATCTCGATCGCAACGCCTTCGTCGAGGGCGGCGGCGAGTTCCACGTCGTCGCCTACGACTTCGGCGTCAAGCGCAACATCCTGCGCCTGCTCGCCGCGCATGGCAGCCGGGTGACGGTGGTGCCGGCGCAAACACCGGCCGATGCCGTGCTGGCGATGCGTCCGGACGGCATCTTGCTGTCCAACGGCCCGGGCGATCCCGAGCCCTGCGACTACGCCATCGCCGCGATCCGCCGCTTCCTCGCCGAGAAGATCCCGCTGTTCGGCATCTGCCTCGGCCACCAGCTGCTGGGCCTCGCCGCTGGCGCGAAGACCATGAAGATGAAGTTCGGCCACCACGGCGCCAACCATCCGGTGATCGACCTCGACACCGGCCGCGTGATGATCTCCAGCCAGAACCATGGCTTCGCGATTGACGAATCCACGCTGCCACCGAATGTGCGCGTCACCCATCGCTCCCTTTTCGACCAGTCCAACCAGGGCATCGCCCTGTCCGACGCGCCTGCTTTCTCCTTCCAGGGCCATCCAGAGGCAAGCCCGGGGCCCAGGGACGTGGAGGGCTTGTTCGGACGATTTGTAGAGCTGATCAGGTCCGCAAAGGACGCAAAGGACGCAAAGTAGAGCTTCGATCGTGGACGAGTCGCCGCTGTCCAAACGCGTGATCGGATGCGCGATTGAAGTCAGCCGAACCCTCGGCTGTGGGTTTGCGGAGAAGGTGTACGAGAACGCGCTAATGGTTGAGTTGCTGCGCGTGAACGTGCGCGCAGAGCAACAGAAGGCGGTCATGGTCCGCTACCGCGGTGTCGTCGTCGGCGACTACGTGGTCGACATCCTGGTAGAGGATGCATTGCTGGTGGAAGTGAAGGCCATCGACCGATTGAGTCCTGTGCATGAGGCACAGCTGATGAACTACTTGCGCGCCACCGATTGCAGGGTGGGGCTACTGCTGAACTTCGGCGGCCCGCAGCTGGGCATCCGGCGGCTGGTTTGGAACCACGACGAGTCCCGACGCATCTGATCTTCTTTGCGTCCTTTGCGTCCTTTGCGGACAAAAAGAACGCTTCAACCCGCGAGGCAAGCCATGCCCAAACGCACCGACATCCAGACCATCCTCATCATCGGCGCCG
>JANJUH010000021.1 GCA_024710675.1 Lysobacterales bacterium | reverse complement strand
AGATGGTGATGCCGGGCGACAACATCAAGATGGTGGTGTCGCTGATTGCGCCGATCGCGATGGAAGAGGGTCTGCGCTTCGCGATCCGCGAGGGCGGTCGTACGGTGGGCGCTGGCGTCGTCGCCAAGGTCATCCAGTAAGGAAGTGCCGGGCTGAGGGCCAGGAGGCCCTCAGTCCAAGTAAACAAACCCTGAACAGGTAGTTCCGGGTGTAGTGGTAACCGATACCGCCGCGGGCTATTGTCCGCGGCCCTCTCACCCGCGGTGCGGGTGGGGACAACATCGGCGGTGGAGCGCAGGCTCAAGGATGTGGCGAACGCGCGAAATGCGCGGCGTGATCACCGCTACGGAGAGAAAACATGGCTCAGCATCAGCAGCGAATTCGTATTCGGCTGAAGGCTTTCGATTATCGTCTGATCGACAAGTCTGCCAGCGAGATCGTCGAGACCGCCCGCCGTACCGGCGCGCAGGTCCGTGGTCCTATTCCTCTTCCGACCAAGATCGAGCGCTACACGGTGCTCGTGTCGCCGCACGTCGACAAGGACGCGCGCGACCAGTACGAGACCCGTACGCACAAGCGCGTGATGGATATCGTCGACCCGAATGACAAGACGGTCGATGCGCTCATGAAACTGGACCTCGCCGCCGGCGTTGACGTCCAGATCAAGCTCTACTGAGCGAGGGAAGGGATCAGTCATGGCAATCGGATTGATTGGCCGCAAGTGCGGCATGTCCCGGGTCTTCCTCGAGAGCGGCGAGTCCGTTCCCGTTTCGGTCATCGAGGTCGAGCCCAATCGTGTGACCCAGGTCAAGACCGTCGACAATGACGGCTACGAGGCCATCCAGGTCACCACCGGCAGCAAGCGCGCAGCGCTTGTCAACAAGCCGCTCGCCGGCCACTACGCCAAGGCGGGAACCGGCGCCGGTCGCGGACTCTGGGAGTTCCGCCTCGGTGCTGGCGAGAGCGCCAATTTCGCGCCGGGCGCCGAGTTGAAGGCTGATGTCTTCAGCGTCGGCCAGATGGTCGATGTCGCTGGCACCACGCGCGGCAAGGGTTTCGCGGGCACCATCAAGCGCTGGAACTTCACGATGGGTGACGCCACCCACGGCAACTCGCTGAGCCATCGTTCGCCGGGTTCCATCGGCCAGCGTCAGACGCCGGGTCGCGTGTTCAAGGGCAAGAAGATGGCGGGCCACATGGGTGCCGAACGCGACACCGCGCAGAACCTCGAAGTGGTGCGCGTGGATGCCGAACGCAACCTGCTGCTCGTCCGCGGCGCCATCCCGGGTGCGCCCGGTGGTGACGTGATCGTGCGGCCGGCCGCCAAGACGAAGGCCTGAGGGAACTGAGATGGAACTCGCAGTGAAGGGCGGCAGCCCCGTCCAAGTATCCGATACGGTGTTCAACCGCCCGTTCTCCGAGGCGCTCGTGCACCAGGTCGTCACCGCGTACCGCAATGCGGGCCGCGCGGGCACCAAGGCGCAGAAGACGCGCGCCGAGGTCACCGGCACGACCAAGAAGTTCAAGAAGCAGAAGGGTGGCGGCGCCCGCCACGGTGACTATCGTGCGCCGATTTTCGTTGGTGGCGGCGTGTCCTTCGCGGCCCGTCCCCGCAGTTTTGCGCAGAAGGTCAACCGCAAGATGTACCAGGGCGCGATGAGCGCGATCCTGTCGGAGCTCCTGCGCCAGGGCCGAGTGCACATCGTCGATGCCTTCGAGGTCGAGCAGCCGAAGACCAAGGCCTTCATGGCCAAGCTGGCCGCGCTTGATGTCGCCGGGCCGCGCGCCGTGGTGGTTTCCGAGGACGTGTCCGAGGCGACCTACCTCGCGGCTCGCAACATCCCCTACGTCAACGTCGTCGACGTGCATGGCATGAACCCGGTGGACCTCGTCCAGTCCGATGCGCTCGTGCTGACTGTCGGCGCGGTGAAGAAGATCGAGGAGTGGCTGTCGTGAATGCTGAGCGCCTCTATACCGTCCTGATCCGCCCGCGCATCTCCGAGAAGGCCGCGCGGATCCAGGCCAAGCACAACCAATATGTGTTCGAGGTCGCCACCGACGCCACCCGCGTGGATGTCAAGGAGGCCGTCGAGACGCTGTTCAAGGTCAAGGTGGATGGCGTTCAGGTGCTGAACGTCAAGGGCAAGGCCAAGGGATTCCGTGGTCGCCCGGGCCAGCGCAGTGGTTGGCGCAAGGCCTATGTCACGCTGGCCGATGGCCAGTCCATCGATTTCGGCGCCCAGCCCTAAGAAGGATCGGGACATGCCTCTGATCAAAGTTAAGCCCACTTCTGCCGGTCGCCGTGGCGTCGTCCGTGTCGTGACGCCCGGGCTGCACAAGGAAGGCCCGTACAAGCCGCTGACCGAACCGCAGTCCAAGACGGGTGGTCGCAATCACCATGGCAGGATCACCACGCGCCATCGTGGTGGTGGTTCGCGCCAGCACTATCGCCTGATCGATTTCAAGCGCGACAAGGACGGCATCGCTGCACGTGTCGAGCGGGTCGAGTACGACCCCAACCGCACCGCGCACATCGCCTTGCTGCTGTACACCGACGGCGAGCGCCGCTACATCGTCGCGCCGCGTGGCGTGCAGGTGGGCGACACCCTGCTGTCCGGCCGGGATGCGCCGATCAAGGTCGGCAACTGCTTGCCGCTGCGCAACATGCCGATCGGCAGCACCGTTCACTGTGTCGAGATGAAGCCCGGCAAGGGTGCGCAGTTGGCCCGTTCGGCCGGCAGCTCCTGCCAGCTCATCGCCCGCGAGCAGGGTTATGCGACGCTGCGCCTGCGCTCCGGCGAGATGCGCAAGGTGCCGGCTGATTGCCGCGCCTGTGTGGGCGAGGTCTCCAACTCCGAGCACAACCTGGAGTCGCTGGGCAAGGCTGGCGCGAAGCGTTGGCGCGGCATCAAGCCGACCGTCCGTGGCGCCGCGATGAACCCGGTCGACCATCCGCATGGCGGTGGCGAGGGCCGCTCGGGCCAGGGCAATCCGCACCCGGTTTCCCCGTGGGGAACTCCGGCCAAGGGTTACAAGACCCGGAAGAACAAGCGCACCGACGGCTTCATCGTCCGTCGTCGCAGCTCCTGAGCGAGGTAAGGGATCATGTCGCGTTCATTGAAGAAAGGTCCGTTTGCCGACATGCACCTCCTCCGCAAGGTGGAGTCGGCGGCGGCAAGCAACAGCAAGAAGCCGATCAAGACCTGGTCGCGTCGTTCGATGATCCTGCCGGAGATGGTCGGCCTGACCATTGCCGTGCACAACGGTCGCCTGCACGTGCCGGTCATCGTCAACGAGAACATGGTCGGGCACAAGCTCGGCGAATTCGCCCCGACGCGCACCTTCAAGGGGCACTCGGGCGACAAGAAGGCGGGGAGGTAATCATGGAAGCGCGTGCAATCCTGCGTACTGCCCGGATTTCTCCGCAGAAGGCCCGCCTGGTCGCCGACCAGGTTCGTGGTCTGGCGGTGGGGCCGGCCGAACAGCTCCTCACCTTCAGCCCGAAAAAGGCCGCCGGGATGATCCGCAAGGTCCTGTTGTCGGCGGTGTCGAATGCCGAGAACAACCTCGGTGCCGACGTGGACGAGCTGAAGGTCACGAGCATCTTCGTCGACGAGGGTCCGCGCCTGAAGCGCCTGCACGCCCGTGCCAAGGGCCGTGCGAACCGCATCGTCAAGCGTACCGCCCACATCACCGTCGTCGTTGGCGACGGCCGAGCGAGCTGAGGAGCCGTCCATGGGTCATAAAGTCAATCCGATCGGCATTCGCCTCGGCATCTCGCGCGACTGGAACTCGAAATGGTTCGCGGCGCGCAAGGACTTCGCTGGCTACCTCGCCGCCGACCTGAAGGTGCGTGAGTACCTGAAGTCGCGCCTGGCGCAAGCCGGCATCAGCAAGATCCAGATCGAGCGTCCGGCCAAGACCGCGCGCATCACCATCCACTCGGCGCGTCCGGGCGTGGTGATCGGCAAGAAGGGCGAGGACATCGAGAAGCTGCGCAAGGACGTGTCCGACTTGATGGGCGTCCCGACGCACATCAATGTTGCCGAGATTCGCAAGCCCGAACTGGATGCCCAGCTCGTGGCCGAATCGATCACCCAGCAGCTCGAGCGTCGCATCATGTTCCGTCGCGCGATGAAGCGCGCGGTCCAGAGCGCGCTTCGCCTCGGGGCGCTCGGCGTCAAGGTGCACGTGTCCGGCCGCCTCAATGGTGCCGAGATTGCGCGCTCGGAGTGGTACCGTGAGGGTCGTGTGCCGCTGCACACGCTTCGCGCGGACATCGATTACGGTTTCGCCGAGGCGAGGACCACCTATGGCGTCATTGGCGTCAAGGTGTGGATCTACCGCGGCGACATCTTCGACCTGCACGCACAGCCGGCCGATTCCAAGGCCGAGCGTGCGACGGCGAAGTAAGGAGCAAGGACCATGCTGCAGCCATCACGTACCAAGTACCGCAAGGCGCACAAGGGCCGCAACCGGGGCCTCGCGCACGTGGCCAACAAGGTCAGCTTCGGCGAGTACGGCCTGAAGGCCGTCGAACACGGCCAGCTGACCGCCCGCCAGATCGAGGCAGCGCGCCGCACGATTTCGCGCTATGTCAAGCGCGGCGGCAAGCTGTGGATCCGCGTGTTCCCGGACAAGCCGATCAGCAAGAAGCCGATCGAGGTTCGAATGGGTAACGGCAAGGGCAACGTCGAGTACTACGTGGCCCAGATCCAGCCCGGTCGGATGATCTACGAAATGGAGGGCGTCTCCGAGGCCCAGGCCCGCGAAGCTCTGGCTCTCGCCGCCGCCAAACTCTCGGTGAAGACCACCTTCGTGACCCGGACGGTGCTGTGATGAACGCCAGTGATCTCCGCAAGAAGTCGGTGTCCGAGCTCGAGGAAACCATCGTCGAGCTGCGCCGTGAACAGTTCAACCTGCGCATGCAGCGCGCGCAGGGCCAGCAGGCACAACTGCACCAGGTCAAGCGTGCGCGTCGCGACATCGCCCGCGTCAAGACGGTGATCGGCGAGATGGAACGGAAGAGCAAGTCATGAGCGAGCAGCAGCAGGAAGCGAAGAAGAAGGCCCGTCCGCTGGTGGGCGTCGTCGTCAGCGACAAGATGCAGAAGACGGTGACCGTGCTCGTGGAGCGGCAGGTCCAGCACTCGGTGTACGGCAAGTACATCCGTCGCTCGACCCGGTTCCACGCCCATGACGAGCTGGGTGCGCGCGAAGGTGACACCGTCCAGATCACTTCGTGCCGGCCGATGTCGAAGACCAAGAGCTACCTGGTGACGGAGATCGTCCGCCGGGCCGGCGAGTAAGGAGAGCAGTCATGATCCAGATGCAGACCACGCTCGCCGCCGCCGACAACAGTGGTGCCAAGGAACTGATGTGCATCAAGGTGCTCGGTGGCAGCAAGCGCCGCTATGCCAACATCGGGGACGTCATCAAGGTGTCGGTGCGCGATGCGATCCCGCGCGGCAAGGTCAAGAAGGGTGAGGTTTACGACGCGGTCGTGGTCCGTACCCGCAAGGGCGTGCGTCGTCCCGATGGCTCGCTGCTGCGCTTCGACGGCAACGCTGCCGTTCTGTTGAACAACAAGCTGGAGCCGATCGGCACCCGCATCTTCGGGCCGGTGACGCGCGAATTGCGCTCCGAGCGCTTCATGAAGATCGTGTCCCTGGCTCCCGAAGTTCTGTGAGGTTGTCATGAACCGCATCCGTAAGGGCGATCAGGTCGTCGTGATCGCCGGCAAGGACAAAGGCCGTAAGGGCCAGGTGACCCGCGTGACCACTGGTGGTCGCGTGTTCGTCGAGAATGTGAACGTCGTCAAGCGCCACACCAAGGCGAATCCCCAGGCCAACCAGCCCGGTGGCATCGTCGAGCGCGAGGCATCCATCGACGCGTCGAACGTGATGCTCTTCAATCCGAAGACGCAGAAGGGCGACAAGGTCAGTTTCAAGTTCATCAAGAACGACGCCGGGGTGGAGCGCAAGGTACGTGTGTACCGCTCCACCGGCGAAGTCGTCGACATCGTCTAAAGGGACACGCCGTGAGCGCCAGACTCGAAAGCTATTACCGGGACACGGTCGTTCCGGGCCTGATGAAGAAGTTCGGGTACGAGAACGTGATGCAGGTGCCGCGCCTCGTCAAGATCACGCTGAACATGGGCGTGGGTGAGGCTGTGGGCAACAAGAAGGTGCTCGAGAACGCCATCGAGGACATGACCAAGATTGCCGGCCAGAAGCCTGTGGCGACGCTGGCGCGCAAGTCGATCGCGACCTTCAAGATCCGCGATGGCTGGCCGATCGGCTGCAAGGTGACCCTGCGTCGCCGGCACATGTTCGAGTTCCTCGATCGTCTGGTCAATGTGGCCCTGCCGCGTGTCCGCGACTTTCGCGGCGTGTCGGGTCGGGCCTTCGACGGCCGTGGCAACTACAACTTCGGCGTGAAGGAGCAGATCATTTTCCCGGAGATCGACTTCGACCAGGTCGACGCGCTCCGCGGCATGGACATCTGCGTGACCACCACCGCCAAGACCGACCAGGAGGCCAAGGCCCTTCTGGAAGGCTTCGGCTTCCCTTTCCGCAACTGAGGCTCCGGAATCGTTATGGCCAAGAAGTCGATGGTGAACCGCGAGATCAAGCGCGAGAAGCTGGCGAAGCGCCACGGCGCGAAGCGGGTCGAACTGAAGAAAATCCTCATCAGCGCCACCGCGAGCTACGAGGAGAAGATGGAGGCGCAGGCCAAGCTGCAGAAACTGCCGCGCGACTCCAGCCCGACCCGCCAGCGCAATCGCTGCGTGCTCTCCGGTCGTCCCCGCGGCTACTACCGCAAGTTCGGTCTGGGCCGCAACAAGCTGCGCGAAGCCACGATGCGTGGTGACGTGCCGGGCCTGCGCAAGGCCAGCTGGTAAGAACAAGGAAATCAGGTAAACGCCATGAGCATGACCGACCCCATCGCCGACATGCTGACGCGCATCCGCAACGCCCAAGCCATGGGCAAGCCGAGCGTCAGCATGCCCGCCTCGCGAGTGAAGCTCGCGATTGCAGAGCTCCTCAAGGAAGAGGGCTACGTCGAAGACGTGGCCACGGCAGACGCCGGTCCGGGGAAGCGCGTGCTGAATGTAAAGCTGAAGTACTTCCAGGGCCGACCGGTCATCGAGAAGTTGCAGCGAGTGAGTCGTCCCGGTCTGCGGAGCTACCGCGGCAAGGATGCCCTGCCCAAGGTCCTTGGTGGCCTCGGCATCGCGATCGTCTCGACGCCGAAGGGCTTGATGACCGATGCCCGCGCCCGCGAACAGGGTGTGGGCGGCGAAGTCATCTGCGTCGTGGCCTGATCGGGGAGGACACAGTCATGTCACGAGTTGCCAAAAAGCCGATCAACCTTCCCAAGGGCGTGGAAGTGTCCTGCCAGGGTGGTCAGATCTCGATCAAGGGGCCCAAGGGCCAGCTCGCGCTGGCGCAGCCGACGGGTGTGTCGCTCGCCATTGAAGGCAGCGAGGCGAGGGTCGAGGCCGACCTGAGCCAGCACGCGGCCATTGCGGGAACCGTCAGGGCGCTGATCGCAAACTGCATCCAGGGCGTGTCGGCCGGATACGAGCGCAAGCTCGAACTGGTGGGCGTCGGCTATCGCGCCTCGATGCAGGGCAAGGACCTCAATCTGACGCTGGGTTTCTCGCATCCGGTCGTGTTCCCGGTTCCGGCCGGCATCACCATCGAGACGCCGACCCAGACGGAGGTGCTGATCAAGGGCGCCGACAAGCAGGCTGTCGGACAGGTCGCCGCCAAGATTCGCGCGTTCCGTCCGCCCGAACCCTACAAGGGCAAGGGTGTGCGTTACAGCGGTGAGAAGATCACGCTCAAGGAAGCGAAGAAGGCCTGATAAGGGACTTCATCAGTCGTAAAGGACAAGCCATGGCCAAGGTGGTAAAGAGGGAAGCTCGTCTTCGCCGCGCGAAGACGACACGGTTTCGGATTCGGGAACTCGGTGTTCCGCGGCTGACCGTTCATCGCAGCGGTCAGCATATCTACGCCCAGGTGTTGTCGGCCGAGGGCGGGCAGGTGCTGGCAGCGGCGTCGACGGTGCAGAAGGCCGTGGCGGCCGACCTGAAGGGCACCAAGAACAAGACAGCGGCAGCCGCCGTGGGCCGTGCAGTCGCGCAGCGCGCGCTGGCGGCTGGTGTCGAGGCGGTCGCCTTCGATCGCTCCGGCTTCAAGTATCACGGCCGCATCCAGGCGCTCGCCGACGCGGCGCGTGAAGCCGGCCTCAAGTTCTGAGCAGGAAAAGAGCATGAGCAACGAAAACGAAAGTTCTGACGGCCTGCTCGAGAAGCTGGTTGCGGTCAATCGCGTGGCCAAGGTCGTCAAGGGTGGCCGCCAGTTCGGCTTTACCGCCCTGACCGTGGTCGGCGATGGCAATGGCCGGGTCGGCATCGGTTACGGCAAGGCCCGTGAGGTGCCGGCCGCGATCTCCAAGGCCATGGATCGTGCCCGCCGCAACATGGTCAAGGTCAGCCTCAACAACGGCACGCTGTGGTACGGCACGCAGGGTAACCATGGTGCTGCCAAGGTGCACATGCAGCCGGCGTCGGACGGTACCGGCGTGATCGCCGGCGGCGCAATGCGCGCCGTGTTCGAAGTCGTCGGCGTGCAAAACGTGTTGGCGAAGTCCTTCGGGTCGCGCAATCCGATCAACCTGGTCCGTGCGACCGTCAAGGGTCTGGCCCGCATGGCGGCTCCTGGCGACTACGCGGCCAAGCGTGGCAAGCGTCTCGCGGAATTGATGGGGAAGAGCAACCATGAGCAGTGAGAACGCCGGTGGCACCGTCCGCGTCAAGCTGGTACGCAGTCCCAACAGCACGCCGGAGCGTCATCGCCTATGCGTCAAGGCGCTGGGCCTGAAGCGCATGCACCAGGTCGTCGAGCTGAAGGACAGCCCCAGCGTCCGCGGCCTGATCAACAAGGTCAACTATCTGGTTCGCGTCGAATCCTGATCGACCCGAACCTGGAGCAGCAAGCATGAAGCTCAATACGATCAAGCCCGCCGAGGGCAGCAAGAAGGAGCGCCGTCGCGTCGGTCGCGGCCTGGGCTCCACGCTCGGCAAGACCTGCGGGCGCGGCCACAAGGGCCAGTACGCGCGTACCGGCAAGGGCAAGGTCAAGCCCGGATTCGAGGGCGGCCAGATGCCGCTGCAGCGGCGCCTGCCCAAGGTGGGCTTCCGCTCGCGGACTGCGCACCTCACGGCCGAGGTGATGCTCTATCGCGTCGCCGCGCTCGGCGTGGCGGAAGTCGATCTGGCCGTCCTGAAGAATGCGGGTCTGGTCGGTGCCGACATCCGTCGCGTCAAGGTGGTCAACAAGGGTGTCATCCAGTCCGCGGTGAAGGTCGTGGGTCTGGCCTGCACCGCCGGTGCGAAGGCAGCCATCGAGGCTGCCGGCGGCAGCGTGGAGTAAGGCCTTGGCGAACGCAGCCTCCGGAGCGACATCGGCCCTGGGCGGGCTCGGTCGGCTGACCGAGTTGCGCTCGCGCCTGCTCTTCGTACTCGGTGCCCTGATCGTGTTCCGGGCCGGCAGCTTCATCCCGGTACCGGGCATCAATCCGGACGCGATGCTGCAGCTCATGGAGCAGCAGCGCGGTACGATCATCGACGTACTCAACATGTTCTCGGGCGGCGCGCTGTCGCGCTTCTCGATTTTCGCGCTCGGTGTGATGCCCTATATCTCGGCCTCGATCGTCGTGCAGATCCTGGCGACGGCGGTGCCTTCTCTGCAGGCGCTGCGGAAGGAAGGCGAGGCCGGACGGCGCACGCTGGCGAAGTACACTCGATGGGGTACGCTCGGTCTGTCGATTTTCCAGGCCTTCGGTGTGGCTTTCGCCTTGCAGCAGCAGGGCGGAAACGTGGTCATCGCGCCGGGTGTGGGCTTTCTCCTCACCGCTGTGATCAGCCTGACGGCCGGTACGATGTACCTGATGTGGTTGGGCGAACAGGTGACCGAACGCGGTATCGGCAACGGCATCTCGATCATCATCTTCGCGGGCATCGTTGCGGGCTTCCCGAGCGCGATCGCCTCTACACTGGACCTGGCCAGCACCGGGCAGTTGAGTTTCATTGCGGTGATCGTGGTCCTGGCCATTGTGGTCGCAGTGACCGCTTTCGTGGTGTTCATGGAGCGTGCGCAGCGCCGGATCACGGTCAACTACGCACGGCGGATGGCTGGGCGCCAGCAGTATCAGAACCAGTCGTCGCACTTGCCGCTCAAGCTCAACATGTCGGGCGTCATTCCGCCGATCTTCGCGTCGAGCCTGATCCTGTTCCCGGCCACCGCCGCGACATGGTTCGGTACCGGCGAAGAGACGCGCTGGTTGCAGCGCATTGCCGCAATGCTGGGCCCTGAGCAGCCGCTCCACATGCTGCTCTACGGAGCGCTGATTTTCTTCTTCGCCTTTTTCTACACCGCACTGGTCTTCAACGCCCAGGAGACGGCTGACAACCTCAAGAAGTCGGGCGCCCTCATTCCTGGCATTCGCCCCGGCAAGGCCACGGCGGATTACATCGATGGCGTGCTCACCCGCCTCACGGCGGTTGGCGCGGTCTATCTCGTGGCGGTGTGCCTGCTGCCCGAGTTCATGCGCATCTACCTCGATGTGCCGTTCTACTTCGGCGGTACATCGTTGCTGATCGTGGTGGTCGTGGTGATGGACTTCATGGCGCAGGTCCAGGCGCACCTGATGTCGCACCAGTACGACAGCTTGCTGAAGAAGGCAAACCTCAAGAGCGTCGGGCGTGGCGGGCTGCTGAAGTAGGCGGCTTTCGATGAACGACGGGGCGGCTGATTGCGCGGAAGGCCGTCGAAACTGTTAATATTGGCGGTTCTTCCGGCCGCGCATGGATTTTGGAGAGAGTCATGGCACGTATCGCGGGTGTGAACATCCCCGTTAACAAGCATGCTTGGATCGGTCTGACCAGCATTTACGGCATCGGCCGTAACACCGCACGCGAGGTCTGCGTCGCCGCTGGTGTCGATCCGGCGACCAAGGTCAAGAGCCTGACCGAGGCCGAAGTGGAGCGCCTGCGCGCCGAGATCGGCAAGTACACGGTCGAGGGCGACCTGCGCCGTGAAGTGGCCATTAGCGTCAAGCGACTGATGGACCTTGGCTGCTATCGCGGCCTGCGCCATCGCAAGGGACTGCCGGTGCGCGGGCAGCGCACGCGTACCAATGCGCGTACGCGCAAGGGTCCGCGCAAGCAGATCAAGAAGTAAGCATCGGGACGAACGGTAAAGATGAGCAAGGCACCCGCCGCGGCCGGCAAGGCCAAGAAGAAGATCAAGCGCTCGGTATCGGACGGCATCGCGCACGTCCAGGCGTCCTTCAACAACACCGTGATCACGATCACCGACCGCCAGGGCAATGCCCTGTCGTGGGCCACCTCGGGTGGCGCCGGTTTTCGCGGTTCGCGCAAGAGCACGCCGTTCGCGGCCCAGGTGGCTGCCGAGAAGGCGGGCCGCGTGGCCGTTGAATACGGCGTCAAGACCCTCGAGGTGCGCATCAAGGGGCCCGGTCCCGGCCGCGAGTCGGCCGTTCGGGCGCTCAATGCCCTCGGCCTGAAGGTCACCAACATCCAGGACGTCACGCCGATTCCGCATAACGGCTGCCGTCCGCCGAAGCGCCGCCGCGTCTGATCAAGGAGGATCGAACATGGCTCGTTACCTGGGTCCCACCTGCAAGCTGGCCCGCCGCGAAGGCACCGACCTCTTCCTGAAGAGTCCGGCCCGCCCCATCGACAAGAAGTGCAAGATCGAGCAGAAGCCCGGTCAGCATGGCGCCGCCAAGAAGGGCAAGAGCTCCGATTACTCGGTGCAGTTGCGCGAGAAGCAGAAGGTCAAGCGCATGTACGGTGTGCTCGAGCGGCAGTTCCGGCGCTATTACGCCGAGGCTTCCCGTCGCAAGGGCGCCACCGGCGAGAACTTGCTGCGCTTGCTGGAGTGCCGTCTCGACAACATCGTCTACCGCATGGGCTTCGCGGTCACCCGCGCCCAGGCTCGCCAGTTGGTTTCTCATCGCGGCGTGCTGATCAACGGCAAGGTCGTCAATCTGCCGTCGTACCAGGTCAAGGTCGGTGATGTCGTCGCGCTCGCCGAGCGTGCGAAAGACCAGCTCCGGGTCAAGGAGGCGGTGCAGCTCAGCCAGGAAATGGATCTGGCGCCGAGCTGGCTGGAGATCGATGCCGGCAAGGCGACCGGTGTCTTCAAGCAGTTGCCCGAGCGCAGCGACCTGTCGGCCGAGATCAATGAAAATCTGATCGTCGAGCTCTATTCGAAGTAACCCAAGAGGTACGCTCATCATGGCGTCTGCAACCAGTTTGCTGCGTCCGAACAACCTGGTCGTCGAGAACGCCGGGGAACGTCGGGCGCGGGTCGTGCTGGAGCCGCTTGCCCGCGGTTTCGGCCATACGCTTGGCAACGCGCTGCGGCGCGTGCTGCTGTCCTCGATTCCTGGCGCAGCGGTCACCGAAGTCGAAATCGACGGCGTGCTCCATGAGTACAGCACGATCGAGGGCGTCCAGGAGGACGTGGTCGAGATCCTGCTGAACCTCAAGGATGTGGCGGTGCGTCTGCACAACGTCGATCAGACCATGGTCACGCTGTCCGGCAAGGGCCGCGGTCCGGTGACGGCGGGCGACATCCAGGTCGATCACAATGTCGAGATCGTCAACCCGGGCCTGCTGATCTGCACGCTGACCAAGGACGTCTCGCTGTCGATGCGCCTGAAGATCGCGCGCGGCGTCGGTTACGAGCCGGCGACCAGCCGTCGCCTGCCGGAGGACGAGGCGCGTCCGATCGGTCGCCTGCAGATCGATGCCACCTATTCGCCGATCCGGCGCGTGGCCTACGCGGTCGAGAGTGCGCGCGTCGAACAGCGCACCGACCTCGACAAGTTGGTGCTTGATGTCGAGACGGACGGTACTGTCGATGCGGTGGATGCGGTGAAGCAGGCGGCGGGTATCCTCGTCGACCAGCTCGGCGCCTTCGTCGATGTGTCGCGTCGAGAAGCGGAGCGTCCGAGCGCCGGCCGCGCCGAGGTCGACCCGATCCTGCTGCGGCCGATCGACGATCTGGAGCTGACCGTGCGTTCGGCGAACTGCCTGAAGGCCGAAAGCATCTATTACATCGGCGACCTGATCCAGCGCACCGAGGTCGAGCTGCTGAAGACTCCGAATCTCGGCAAGAAGTCGCTCACGGAAATCAAGGACGTCCTCGCCGCCCGCGGGCTGTCGTTGGGCATGAAGCTCGAGAACTGGCCGCCGCCGGGTCTGGCGACCAGCGGTTTCGGCGGCTGATCAAGGAAGGAGTATTGCCATGCGTCATCGTAATGCCGGCCGCGCCTTCGCGCGTACGAGTTCCCACCGTCAGGCCATGTTCCGCAACATGGTGACTGCGCTGTTCCGTGAGGAACTGATCAAGACCACGCTGCCCAAGGCCAAGGAGCTGCGCGGCTTCGCCGAGCCGCTGATCACCCTGGCGAAGGAAGACGGCGTCGCCAACCGCCGCCTCGCCTTCAGCCGCCTGCGTGACAAGGCGGCCGTCGGCAAGCTGTTCACCGAGTTGGGTCCGCGTTACCGCGCCCGTCCTGGCGGCTACCTGCGCATCCTGAAGTGCGGATTCCGCGCCGGCGACAATGCGCCGATGGCCTATGTGGAACTGGTGGATCGTCCGGCCGCTGCTGCTGCCGCGGCGGCCGCGCAGGGTGAAGCCGAAGGCTGATCACGCGGCTTTGTCAAGTTGTGACCCGCTAGGGCCGCCTCGTGCGGCCCTAGTGCGTTCTGCGCTGCAGCATTCGAGGGAATCCGGCTACACTCGGGGAACCCGGCGGGTGTTCCCTTGGTCGAAAAGCGACCACCCGCGCGATGCCTGAGAACGCTCATGCCCTTTGCCTACATCAATCGCCAGCTCTTCCTTGCCGTTGCGCTTGCCTGCGCCGGGATGCTGGCCTATGCCTTCTACGCCGAGCACATCCTAGGGCTCGAGCCCTGTCCGCTGTGCATGTTCCAGCGCGTCGCGGTGCTCCTGGTCGGGCTGGTCGCGATTGCTGGTGCGCTCCATGCGCCGGGATCGCTGGGCACGCGCCTGTACGGTCTGGGCGGGTTCCTGGCGGCCGGACTCGGAGTGGCCATTGCCGGTCGCCACGTGTGGCTGCAGTCGCTCCCCAAGGACCAGTTGCCGTCCTGCGCGCCGCCGCTTGATTTCATGTGGGACAACTTCCCCTTCGGCCAGATGCTGAAGACCGTGCTGATGACCTCGGGAGAGTGCGCCAATATCGATTGGCAATTCCTCGGGCTCAGCATGCCCTTCTGGACGCTGACTTGTTTTGTTGCGCTCGCCATCCTGATGGCGGTCGTCATTGTCTTGCCGCCGGCCCGGCCGGCACGATCCTGAGGAGTGGTTTAGATGAGCAGGCCCGAACGCGCCCTCACGGCGATCCGCGAACCCGAAGCGTGGGCGCCGGCATCATGGCAGCAGTACGAGGCGCTGCAACAGCCGGTCTACGAGAATCGCGTGGCCCTTGATGAGGCCTTGGTGCAATTGCGCACGCTGCCGCCGCTGGTGACGTCCTGGGAGATCCTGCAGTTGCGCCAGGAGCTCGCGGAGGCTGCCGAAGGCAAGCGTTTCCTGTTGCAGGGCGGTGATTGCGCCGAGAATTTCGCCGACTGCTCCAGTCCGCACATCGCCAATCGGCTCAAGGTCCTGCTGCAGATGAGTCTGGTGCTCGTGCATGGCCTGAAGCAGCCGATCGTGCGGGTCGGTCGCTTCGCTGGACAGTACGCCAAGCCACGCTCGGCTGACCTCGAGACGCGCGACGGCATCACCTTGCCCAGTTACAGGGGCGACCTGGTCAACGGTCCGGATTTCACCCCGGAGTCGCGCCGTGCCGATCCGCGCCGCCTGGTCGAAGGTCATTCGCGTTCGGCCTTGACGATGAATTTCGTGCGGGCGCTGATCGACGGTGGCTTTGCCGACCTGCATCACCCCGAGTATTGGGATCTCGATTGGGTGAAGCACTCCCCGCTCGAGGGCGAGTACCGTGAGATGGTGCGTTCGATCGGCGATGCCGTGCGCTTCATGGAGACCATCGGCGGCGCGCCGATGGGCAGCCTGCGTCGTGTGGATTTCTACACCTCGCACGAAGCGCTGTTGCTGCACTACGAGGAAGCGCTGACCCGCCGCGTGCCGCGGCAGTGGGGCTGGTTCAACCTTTCCACCCACTATCCATGGATCGGCATGCGCACGGCCGCACCCGGTGGCGCGCACCTCGAATACTGCCGCGGGATTCGCAACCCGATCGGGGTCAAGGTCGGTCCTTCGGTCACGCCGGACCAATTGTTGCGGCTGATCGATGTGCTCAATCCGGAGAACGATGCCGGGCGTCTGACGCTGATTCACCGCATGGGTGCGGCAAAGATCGGCGAGGCATTGCCGCGCCTGATCGAAGCGGTGCGCAGCAACGGGCGTCGCGTGCTGTGGTGTTGCGACCCGATGCATGGCAACACCGAGGGCACGCCTTCGGGCTACAAGACCCGGCGCTTCGAGAACATCCGTTCCGAGCTCGACCAGGCCTTCGACATCCACGCAGCCTGCGGCAGCCGCCTCGGTGGTGCGCACCTCGAGCTGACCGGCGAGGACGTCACGGAGTGCCTCGGGGGCGCGCGTGACCTCACCGAGCAGGACCTCAACCGTGCCTACCGCTCGACGGTCGATCCGCGGCTCAATTACGAGCAGGCGCTCGAGATGGCAATGCTGATCGTGCGCAAGCAGCGTGCGCCGGTGGCCGGGGAGGAAGTGCGGGGGCAGTGATCGCGGAGCGTTGGCTCAGCTCTCCGTGAAACGGGCGTCGTCCATGGCTTCGACTGGGGCCAAGAACGGGGGCGGGCGGCACGGGGCAGGGGTTTGGGCGAGCGGCAAGATCCAACCTCGATGCGTACGTACTCCCCTTCCCCTTGCCTCCTGCCCCTGGTTCGCAATGCGAAGAGGGGCACCCCGTTGGTGCAGCATGTCGCTGCCCCACAGAGCTGCCCGTCGCGGCCTCAGGAGGTCATGAAGTAGCCGCCGTTCACCGGCACATTGGCGCCGGTGATGTAGCCGGCGTCTTCGGCGGAGAGGAATTCCACGACGCGCGCGATCTCATGTGGTTCGCCCAGGCGGCCCACCGGGATCTTGGACACGATCTCGTTGCGCACCTGCTCGGGCACCTGCATCACCATGTGGGTGCGGCAGTAGCCCGGCGAGACCGAGTTCACCGTCACGCCCTTGCGCGCCACTTCGCGCGCCAGCGCCATGGTGAAGCCGTGCATGCCGGCCTTGGCCGCCGAGTAGTTGGTCTGTCCGAACTGGCCGGTCTGGCCGTTGACCGAGCTGATGTTGACGATGCGCCCGAAGCCGCGTTCGCACATGCCGTCGATGAACTGGCGGGTGATGTTGAACACGCTGTCGAGGTTCACGCGCATCACGTCCATCCACTGCTGCGAGCCCATCTTGCGGAAACTGGCGTCGCGCGTGATGCCGGCGGCGTTCACCAGGATGTCGACCGGACCATGGCGATCGCTGACGCGGGCGGCGAACTCGGCACAGTGTTCGAAATCGGCGACGTTGAGCGCCTCGAAGGCCACCTTGCCGTTGAACTCGGACAAGGAGCTTCTGAAGGCCTCGATGCGCTCGGGATGGCTGTCGAGGTCGGCGGCGACGACGCGTCGCCCGGAGGCGGCCAGCTTGCGGCAGATCTCGGTGCCGAGTCCGCCGATGCCGCCGGTGACGACGGCCAGACGTTCCATGCCCATGCGCTCCACTCCTTGATGCTGCAATGCAGCAGACACGGAATGCTATGGGCGGCGCGCCGCAGAGGTCAATGCGGCGCGCGCGGGACTTTCGGATGATTCGTAACGTCAGTCGGCCATGGGCCGACCGCGTGGATCAGCGCCCGGCCGGCAGGTGGTCGCTGATCGCCTTGACCAACTGGGCCTCGTTGACCGGCTTCGTGATGTAGCCCTTGGCACCCTGGCGCAGACCCCAGACCCTATCGGTTTCCTGGTCCTTGGTCGTCACCAGGATCACCGGGATGTGGCTGGTGGTCTTTTCGCGCGCAATCGTGCGCGTGGCCTGGAAGCCGTTGAGATTGGGCATCACCACATCCATCAGGATCAGGTCCGGGATGTGCTTCTTCGCCATCTCGACACCCTGCTGCCCATCCTCGGCCGAGATCACCTCGTGTCCAAGGTTCTCGACGATGCGCTTGAGCACCAGCAACTGCGACGGCGAATCGTCCACGATCAGAACACGCGCCATATCAACCCCGCGAACGGACAGCTATGCAGCCGCATTCTACCCACACGACCGACCCGTGGGACAAGCGATCAAACGTCATCGCCGCCATCGCCGATGCGAACCACCGTGCGACCGACCGCAGCACCCGCCATCAGCGTGTCGAAAACGCCAGCCAGCCCGTCCAGCGGCACTTCCCGGGCGGCAATGCGCTCCAGGTGGGCCGGTCGCCATTCGGCGCCGAGCCGTCGCCACAGTTCCGCACGGATCGGGAAGGGTGTGCCGGCTGAATTGATGCCGAGCAGGCTGACACCGCGGATGATGAAGGGCATCACCGTGGTGTGCAGTTCGATGCCGCCGGCCATGCCGCAACTGGCGATCGATCCCCACGGCTTGATCATGCGCGTGAGACCGGACAGAACCTCGCCGCCGACATTGTCGATGGCCCCGGCCCAGGTCGCGGTTTCCAGCGGACGTTGGCCAAAGTACAGCCCGGTGCGGGCAATGCACTGGCGCGCACCGAGCGCAATCAGTGCGTCGAACTGTTCAGGCTTGCCGGTCAGCGCGTGCATCTCGTAACCGGCACGGTTGCCGATATCGATGGCCAGCATGCCGACGCCGCCGGTGGCGCCGGTCACCAGTACCGGTCCCAGCCCGGGCGACTGGCCGGCGGCTTCCATGCGCCACAGGCACAGGGCCGCGGTGAAGCCAGCGGTGCCGATGGCCATGGCTTCGCGCAAGGAGAGCCCCGCGGGCAGCGGCACGGCCCAGTTGGCCTCGAGGCGGGCGTACTCCGAGTACCCACCGTCACGCGTCTCGGACAGCCCCGAACCCGTGACCAGCACCGCATCACCCTCGCGAAAGCGTGGATCGCGCGACTCGACGACATGTCCTGCGACGTCGATGCCCCCCACCAGCGTCGGCTTGCGCAGGATCTTGCCGCGCCCGGTGCCGGCCAGTGCGTCCTTGTAGTTGACGCTGGAGTACGCCACCCGGACCGTCAGCTCGCCGGGTGCGAGGTCGTCCAGGCCAATCTCCTCGATACCGGCGCGATGGGGTTCCTGGTGGATGCGGAAGCTGCGAAAGCGCTGCGGGACACTCATGGCCGTACTCCTTCAGGCAATGTCGGGAGCATACCGAAGGCCTATCCTCTGCCTGTCGACCTGCTGTCGGGGGCAAGATGATCGAAGATCGCTATTTCCTGGAGCCTGCTGTCTGGTCCGTCGATGAGCAGGCACTGCGCGCTGTCCGCACCGCCGTGTTCATCGAGGAACAGCAGGTGCCCGAGGACGAGGAATGGGACGGCGACGATGCGCTGGCCGACCATGTGCTCGCGCGCAGCCGCGACGGTGAGCCGGTCGGCACCGCGCGCCTGACGCCGGATGGCCGCATCGGCCGCATGGCGGTTCTGAAGCCCTGGCGCGGCATGGGGATCGGGGCAGCGTTGCTGCGCCACCTGGTCGAACGGGCGCGCGAGAGGGGCCTGCAGCACCTGAGCCTGCACGCCCAGCTGCACGCACTGCCGCTGTACGCGGCTGCGGGCTTCGTCGCGGTCGGGCCCGAGTTCGACGAGTGCGGCATCGCGCATCGCAAGATGACGCTGGACCTCGCCCCGGAAGACCCCTCGGCGAGGCCGACCGCCGGACGCATGGCGCCGCCCGCCGGCCATCGGGAACGGCTCAGTGCCAGCCGGGCGGGGGACCTGCGTGATGCGACGCTGGCGGTGTCGCTGGGGGCGCGCCACGAGCTCCGGCTGTACACGCGTGACCTCGACCCGCCGATCTACGAGGACCCGGCGATCGTCGAGGCCTTCCGCAAGGTGGCCCTGTCGGGGCGCCGCGCCGACATTCGTATCCTGCTCCAGGATCCCACCCGTGTGGTGCGCGAAGGCCACCGCCTGATCGACCTCGGGCAGCGGCTGCCCAGTGTGGTCCATGTGCGTGTTCCAGCGGAAGAAGACCTGGGCTACGTGTCGGCCTTCCTGTTGAACGATGCCGGCGGCTTCCTGTTCCGTCCCTTCGGCGATCGCTACGAGGCCGAGGGCGACTGCTACTACCCGCCGCGGCGTGACGAGCTGGCGCGCTATTTCGAGGAGGTCTGGACGCGCGCGCATGCGCCGGTGGAGTTGCGCCGGCTGAGTCTGTGAGCGCCCTGGGACAGGAGGCTTCATCGTAGGAGCGCCCTCCGGCGCGAATCAATCTCTCCGCACGGCCTTTCGCGCGCAGAGCGCGCTCCTACAGCGCCGAACCGGCTTTCCGCGCCGCGCGCCAGGCGGCCCAGGCGTCACCGGGTCCCGGCCGCTCATCGAGGCGGCCCCGGGCCATTCGCGCGAGGCGGCGCCTGTCGAGCGCCCACAGTGCCGCCGCCGCCCTGCCGGGGGGGCTTGCAACCACCTGCCATGGCACGCCAGCCAGCGTATCGCGGAGGAGCAGGCTGCGTTGGCCGGCCGGCAGGTTCCAGAGCTGCGAGCGCCTGAGTTCATGGCGCGCCAACACATCCAGGGCCAGCACGGTGCCCAACGGCGCGCGCGCCTCCAGGGAGTGCCGGAGGGCGCAGGCATAGGCCTGCAGTTGCCAGGCGTCCCGGGCGGTCGAGGGTTCGCCCGCCAGCATCGTGGCTGGCCCGGCGATGGCAGCCATGCCGCGCCATGCGGTGACGCCGTCAGCGGGTGTTGGCGCCTCGAGCCATGTGCGCAGCGCGGCGACCAGGGAATGCAGGGCCCGGCTTGCCGTGCCGGCGCTGATGGCCGTTGCCAGCGGATGGCGTGGCGTGCCGGCGGCCCAGGCCCCGGCTTCCTCGAACCACCAGCCGAGTTTCACCTCGGCCACGCGCTCGTCGCCGACGGCCACAGCGGCTTCGATCAGCTCGCCGAGCAGTATGCGCGGGGCGAGGAAGGCGCGACGTGCCGCCGGGTCGCCGGCGAAGCCTGCTGCCAGCGCCAGGTGCGGAGCTCGTTCCAGCCACCGGTCGACAAAGCCGTCGAAAGCCTCGTCGGTCACCGCCTGTCTCCGGCAACGGCATCGAGCAGGGTGCGCGCCAGCGCCGGGACATCGGCGAGCACGGCATCGGCACCCCATTGGCTGGCGCAGTCCGTCGCTTCGATGTAGCCATAACCCGCTGCGAGCCTGAGGCGACACGCAGCGCGCAGCCCGGCCTCGATGTCGCGGCGGTCGTCACCGACCATGGCGGCCCGGGCCGGCGTCTGTCCGATCTGCGCCAGCGCATGCAGTATCGGCGCCGGATCGGGCTTGCGCACGCTCAGCGTGTCGCCGCCGACCAGCGCCGCGAAGCGATCCTGCCAGCCGAGCCCCTCGAGCAGCTCGCGCGCCAGCCCCTCGGGCTTGTTGGTGACCACGGCGATGGCCACGCCACGCCCGGCGAGCTCGTCGAGCAGTGTCTCGATGCCGGGATAGGGCTTGCTGGCGCGGAGCAGGCGCGCGCGATAGCGCCTCAGGTATTCGGGCAGCAGGCGTTCCGGTGCTTCCGGATCGGCGGGAAAGCCCAGCGCGAGCAGACCGCGACCGCCGCGTGCCGCAACCGCCGGCGGCAGGCTCGCGCCCAGGCCCGGCAGTCCGGCTTCGGCACGCACCTCGTCGAGTGCCCCGATCAGGTCGGGCGCGGTGTCGACGAGGGTGCCGTCGAGGTCGAACAGCACGGCCGCGAGGCCCGATGGCGCACTCATTCCGGCGGACGGCGGGCGTGGCACAGGTAATTGATCGAGAGATCGCTGCCCAGGCTGGCCCGGCGCGACAGCGGGTCATATTCGAGGCCGGCATAGCCAACCACCTCGAGCCCGGCGCCATGCAGCGCGTGACGCAGCTCGGAGGGTCTGACGAACTGAGCGTAGCGGTGTGTCCCGCGCGCCACCAGGCCGAGCAGGTACTCGGCAGCGACGATGCCGAGGGCAAAAGCCTTCGGCGTGCGGTTGAGTGTCGACACGAAAAGCTGGCCGCCCGGTTTCAGCAGCGCCGCGCAAGCGCCCAGCAGGGCGGGCGGGTCGGGCACGTGTTCGATCAGTTCGAAGCAGGTGACCACATCGAAGGCCCCCGGCTCGGCGCCAGCCAGGTCCTCCGCCGCCGCGACCCGGTAGTCCACCGTCAGCCCTGACTCGAGCGCATGCAGCCTGGCCACCGCGATCGAATCGGTGGCCAGGTCAACGGCTGTCACGCGCGCACCGGCGCGCGCCATGGCCTCGCTGGCCAAGCCCGCACCGCAGCCGATGTCGGCGACGCGCAGCCCCGCCAGTGGCGCGCGCTCCGCCACGAAGGCGATGCGCACCGGGTTGAGTTCATGCAGCGGGCGCATCGGGCCTTCCGGATCCCACCAGCGCGGCGCCAGCGCGGCGAAGCGCTCGATCTCGCGCGGATCGGCGTTGGCCACGCTCATGCCCGCTGCCCGGTTGCGGCTTCCGCGCGCAGGGCCCAGCGGGCTGCGGTGGCGCGCAGGCGATCGTAATCGATACCAGCCACCAGCCCATGTTCGACCCGCAGGCGACCATCGACCCAGACATGGCTGACATCGTGGCGCGAGGCGGCGTAGGCGATGTGCGAGACCGGCGAATAAACCGGTGCCAGGCCGATCCTGCCGAAGTCGATGGCAACCAGGTCAGCCACCTTTCCGATCTCGATGCTGCCGATGCGATCCTCGAGGCCGATCGCGCGTGCACCGGCGAGCGTCGCGCATTCGAGCGCAGTGGCTGCGTCCATCAAGGCGGCATTGCCGCCGACGCCCTTGGCCAGCAGCGCCGCCGTGCGCAGCTCGCCGAGGAGGTCGAGATCGTTGTTGCTGGCGGCGCCATCGGTACCGATCGAGACCGTGACCCCGGCCTCCAGCAATGCCCCCACCGGGCAGAAGCCGCTGGCCAGCTTGAGATTGGACTCGGGGCAGTGCGCAACCACCACACCGTGGCGTGCGACGCGCTCGATCTCGGCGGGCGTCAGTTGCGTCATGTGGACCGCGGTCAGGTCCGGCCCCAGGAAGCCCAGGCGCTCCAGGCGCGCCAGGGGGCGCTCATTGTGCAGGCGCCTTGCCTCTTCGACCTCGTGCGCGGTCTCGTGGATGTGGCACTGGATGCGCAGGCCGAGTTGGTCGGCATAGGTGCGGATCCTGCGAAAGCTGTCGTCCGACACCGTGTAGGGCGCGTGCGGCGCGAAGGAAGCAAGGATCATGTCGTCGCCGCGCACCGCGTCGGCGAAGGCCAGGCTGCGCGCGAGGTATTCGCTGGCATCGCGGGCGTAGGGTGTCGGGAATTCGAGCACCGGTGCGCCCAACGAGGCGCGCATGCCCAAGCGGCGGAACACCGGCGCCGCGGCTTCGGGGAAGAAGTACTGATCGTTCACCGCGGTGACGCCGCCTGCCAGCATCTCGGCCGCAGCCAGTTCGGCGCCATCGGCGACGAACTCGGCCGAGACCAGCGCCCCCTCGGCAGGCCAGATGTGCTCCTGCAGCCAGGTCATCAGCGGCAGGTCGTCGGCAATGCCGCGCAGCAAGGTCATCGCCGCATGGCAGTGCGCGTTGACCAGGCCCGGGATGAGCGCGTGGCGGTCGAGTTCGTGTTCGCTGTCCGCCTCGTAGCGGGCGCGGGCGTCGGCGCTCGGCAGGATCCCGACAATCCGCCCGCGGTGGATCGCCACCGCGTGCTCGCTCAGCACGACGCCACGTGGCACCACCGGCACCACGTGACGGGCATGGATCAGCGCATCGATCCGCTCCATCCGGACGCCGCCCTTACTTGTTGGCGCGTCCGACGTACTCGCCCGAACGCGTGTCGACGCGGATGGTCTCGCCGTTCTCGACGAACAACGGCACGCGCACCACTGCGCCGGTCTCGAGCTTGGCCGGCTTGCCGCCGCCCTGGGCGGTATCGCCGCGCACGCCCGGATCGCATTCGACGATCTTGAGCTCGACGAAGTTCGGCGGCGTCACCGACAGCGGCGCGCCGTTCCACAGGGTGACGATGCACATGTCCTGCTCGCGCAGCCACTTCGCGGCATCGCCGGCGGCGGCCTTGTCGGCCTGGAACTGCTCGAAGCTCTCCGGCTGCATGAAGTGCCAGAACTCACCGTCGGTGTAGAGGAACTGCATGTCGGTATCCATGACGTCGGCCCCATCCACCGAGTCACTGCCCTTCAGGGTGCGTTCGACCACGCGATCGTTCTTCAGGTTGCGGATCTTGATGCGGGTGAAGGCCTGGCCCTTGCCCGGCTTGACGAACTCGGTGTCGACGATGGTGTAGGGGTCGCCATCGACGAGGATCTTGAGTCCGTTCTTGACATCGTTCATGCCGTAGCTGGCCATGGGGTTCTCCGTTATCGTGGGCCGCCCCGGACGGACGGCAGGGTAGGAAGCGTGGATCGCGCGCGGGGCGCGCACGCACCCCGCAGCCGCCGGCGGCCATGGCCTCCAGTCGCGGAGGTCGCGGCCAGCCCAGACGCGATGAGGACGCGGATGATAGCCGAGCCCATGCCCGCAGAGTGGCCCCCGATCAGCCGGCCGTCGGCGCGTGCCTGGCAACAGGGTTTGCGGGAGGCCATTCGTTCGGTGCCGGAATTGCTGGCGGTGCTCGGCCTGGATGCCGAGGCCGTGGATGCGGACGCGGCCGATCTGGCTTTCCCGATCCTGGTCCCGCGCGCCTTTGCCGCGCGGATGCGGCCGGGCGATCCGCGTGATCCGCTGCTCAGGCAGGTCCTGCCGCTGCGGCGTGAGCGCGAGGCAACGCCAGGTTTCGTCGCCGACCCGGTGGGCGACCTGGCGCGACTGGCCGGACCCGGCGTGCTCCACAAGTACCCCGGGCGCGTGCTGCTGATCGCCACCGGCGCCTGTGCGGTGCACTGCCGCTACTGTTTCCGCCGCCATTTTCCCTACGCAGGGGAACTGGCCGCGCGCGAGCGCTGGGCGCCGGCGCTGGCCACGATCGCTGCCGACCCGTCGATCCGCGAAGTGATCCTGAGTGGCGGCGATCCACTGTCGCTGGGCACTCCGCGGCTTGCTGAACTGAGTGAAGGCCTGGCAGCCATCCCCCACGTGCGCCGCTTGCGGATCCACACACGCTGGCCGATCGTGCTGCCGGCGCGCGTGGATCGCGAGCTGCTCGACTGGCTGGGCGCGCTGCGGTGGCCGGTGACCGTGGTGCTGCACGCCAACCATGCACGGGAGATCGACGACGAGGTTGCCGCAGCCTTGGGCGCCCTGCGCGCGGCCGGCGCCACCGTCCTCAACCAGGCTGTGCTGCTGGCCGGGATCAACGACACCGTCGAGGTCCAGGCCGCGCTGTGCGAGCGCCTCGGCGATCTCGGTGTGGTGCCCTATTACCTGCACCTGCTCGACCCGGTCGAAGGCGCCGCCCATTTTGCCGTCGACGCCCGTCGCGGACGCGCCATCGTCGGCAGGCTGCGCGAGCGCCTGCCGGGCTATCTGGTCCCGAGGCTTGCCCGGGAGGTGCCGGGGCGGCAGTCGAAGACCGTGCTGGCCTGATGCAGGTCGGCAGGCTGTGCTGCCCGCAGCGCGCTCGGAAAGCTCAGCGCTTGGCCTGCCGCAGCGTGGCAGAAGCTGCCGATTTGCGTCAGAATCCTCGGTCCCGCGACGCGCAACACGACTGCTCATGGCCAAAGCCGAGAAGGTTCTCCGCATCCTGCTCGTCGAGGATTCCCTCGAGGATGCGGAGCAGGTCATCAGCCAGTTGCGCAACGCCGGCATCGTCGTTCGACCGAACCGCGTCGAAGATGCCGAGGCGCTGAAGGAGGCGCTCGACGATTCCACGCCGGATCTCGTCCTGCAAAGCCCGAAAACGCGCAAGATCGGTCTGCCCGAGACCGTCCAGGTCGTTGCGCGCAGTGCCAAGGATGTGGTTGTGATCCAGCTCCTCGACACGATCACCCAGGACGCCGTGCTGAAGGCCCACCGCGAGGGCGCGCGCGATGTCGCGCTGCGCACCGTGCCTGACCACCTGCGCACGGTGGTGCTGCGCGAGCAGGAAAACCTGCAGACGCGCCGTCACTTGCGGAGAGCCGAGGCGCAGTGGCGCGAGAGCGAGCGGCGCGCGCATTCGCTGCTCGACAGCTCGCGCGATCCGATCGCCTACGTGCACGAGGGCATGCACATCTATGCCAACCGCGCCTATCTCGAGACCTTCGGTTTCGAGGATTTCGAGGAGATCGAGGGCACCGGGATTCTTGACCTGATCGCACCCCGGCATGCGGCCGAGTTCCGCAATGTCCTGAAGCTGCTCAGCAAGGGCGAGAAGCCGCCCGAGCGTCTCGACATAGAGGCGGTACGTGCCGACGGCGGCAGCTTCCAGGCGATCATGGAACTGTCCGAGGCCAGCGTCGAAGGCGAGCCGGCGACCCAGATCATTTTTCGCCAGCCGGCGAGCAATCCCGAGGCGGAGAAGGAACTCGAAATCCTCAAGCGCCAGGATCTGGTGACCGGCCTGCTCAACCGGCCGGCCTTTCTCGAGGAGCTCAACAGGGCCGCCAGCGCCGCGATGGGCGGAAAGGTCGACCAGGTCGCCGTCTATCTCGAGATCGACGATTACCGCAAGGTGCTCGACCAGGTCGGCGTCGGCGGCGCCGACATCCTGCTCGGTGACGCCGCGCAACTGCTGAAGGCTGCGCTGGGCGAGGCCGACATCGCCGCGCGCTTTGCCGACCATACCTTCACCCTGATCCTCAGCGGTCGACCACACGACGCCTGCATGGAACTCGTCGGTCAGCTCAGGAAGCGTTTCGAGGAACGCATCTTCGAGGTGGGCAAGCGCTCGGTCAGCGTGACCGCCAGCTTTGGCGTCTGCCTGATGACCGAGAAGATCCCGGGCGCCCAGTTCGTGCTCGACAAGGCCAACGAAGCCTGGAAGCGGGCACAGTCGGAAGGCGGCAACCGCGTCCAGGTCTTCGACCCGGCTGCGCAGGACAAGGCCGATGCGGCGAAGGAGAAGGAGTGGCTGGAGCGCATCCAGGATGCGATCCAGAACGACCGCTTCGTGCTCTTCTACCAGCCTATCGTTTCCCTGCAGGGCGCCGAGGGCGAGACCTACGACGTGCTGCTGCGCATGGAGGGCCCGCAGGGCGAGATCATGCCGGGCCAGTTCCTGCCGATCGCCCAGCGCTTCGGCCTGCTGCCACAGATCGACCGCTGGGTCATCGGCCATATCCTGAAGGTGCTGCAGCAGCGCATCCAGCAGGGCCGCAACACCACCTTTTTCGTCAAGTTGACGCCGCAGGCCATCGACGACGGCACCTTGTTGCCGTGGCTGGCGCAGCAGCTCAAGGCGGCGCGCGTGCCCGGAGACAAACTGGTCTTCGAGATGCCCGAGAGCATCGTCGTGACCCATCTCAAGCAGGCCAAGTTCTTCCAGAAGGGCCTCGAGCAGCTGCGCGTCGGCTTTGCGCTCGAGCAGTTCGGCAGCGGGCTCAATTCCTTCCAGCTTCTCAAGCACGTCGGTGCCAACTACGTGAAGCTGGACCGCAGCTTCATGACCGATCTCGGCAAGAGTCCGGAAAACCAGGTGCGCATGCGTGAGATGTGCGACCAGGCCCACGCGCTGGGCCGGATGACGATCGCCGAGTTCGTCGAGGATGCCGCCACCATGTCAGTGCTGTTCGCGATCGGCGTCAACTACGTGCAGGGCAACTTCCTGCAGGTGCCGCAGCGGGTGATGGCCTACGAGTTCGGCTGAGCAGGCGCTGGCTTCGAGCCGGCAAGATGCCGCGCCGTGGGTCCGGATTCATCCGGACGCTTTTGCTTCCGGTGAAAGCGTCGGGATGAATCCAGAGCCACAGGAGCCGGCGTGTCGGGCTGAATCCCGACCCACATGAGCTTGCTGCAGGCCGGGTCTGCTGTCGATCGAAGCAGCTGCCTTTGTCGCTCAGCCCGCGTTGCGCAGTGCGGCGATGCGGACTTCGAGCGGCGGATGGGAGGTCAGCAGGGCCTTCAGGCCGCCGAGGCGCTCGCCCGAGATGCCGAAGGCCTTCACCTCGCTCGGCAGCGCGCTGTGGCCGTGGTTGAGCTGCAGGCGTTCGAGGGCGGCGATCATCTTCTCGCGGCCGGCGAGGCGGGCACCGCCGGCGTCGGCGCGGAACTCGCGCTGGCGCGAGAACCACATCGCGATGACCGAGGCGATCAGACCGAAGACCACCTCCAGCAGCATCACGACCACGAAATAGCCAATGCCCGGCCCTGAACCGGCTTCGCGCTTGAACACCGCCTGGTCGATGAGGTTGCCGATCACCCGCGACAGGAAGAACACGAAGGTGTTGAGCACGCCCTGGATCAGCGCCAGCGTCACCATGTCGCCATTGGCAACGTGGCTGACTTCGTGCGCCAGCACGGCCTCGACCTCGTCGCGGTTCATGTTGCGGAGCAGGCCGGTGCTGACTGCGACCAGCGCGTCGTTGCGCTTCATGCCGGTGGCGAAAGCGTTGATGTCCGGTGCATCGTAGATGGCCACGTCGGGCATGCCGATGCCGGCTGCCTCGGCCTGGCGACGTACGGTCTCGACCAGCCAGCGCTCCTCCAGAGAGCGCGCTTCGGTGATGATGCGGGCGCCGGTGGACATCAACGCCATGCGCTTGCTCATCGCCAGTGAGATGAATGAACCGACGAAACCGAAGACCGCCGCCAGGATCAGCAGGCCCAGGGTGCCACGGGGATTGATCCCGAAGACCGGCCCGAGCAGGTTCATCACGATGCCCAGCATCACGACGACCGCAAGATTGGTGGCAAGGAAGAGCACGATGCGATTCACGGCGGAAACCCTTTCGGCAAGTTCGGACTAGGCTTGGCGATGCACAGGCTGGCTTTCAAGCGGGAGCTGGCAGGCAGTCAGGGTCGGTATAGCGAATGATTCGTGAAGACAATCCAGTCGAGGCCTACCGCGGACGCTTCGCACCGACGCCCAGCGGCCGGTTGCACCTGGGCTCGCTGCTGGCGGCGCTGGCGAGCTGGCTCGAGGCGCGCGCGCATCGGGGCCGTTGGCTGGTGCGGATCGAGGACATCGACCCGCCGCGCGAAGTGCCGGGCGCCGCGGCCGACATCCTCGCGAGCCTGCAGGCCTGCGGCATGCCACCCGATGAGCCGGTGTGGTACCAGTCGCAGCGCGCGCCGGCCTACGAGGCCGCCCTGGCCGAACTCCTGGCACGCGGATTGGCCTTTCGTTGCCCGTGCAGTCGCAGCGATCTCGAGCCGTCCGCCGGCGTGCATCGCGGGCCCTGCCGGCCCTCCGACCGTGACCGAACGCCGGCCATCCGCCTGCGCGTACCCGCCGGCCGGATCGGTTTCGTCGATCGCATCCAGGGACTCTTCGAGCAGGACCTGGCCGCGGAAGTCGGCGATTTCGTGCTCAAGCGCGCGGATGGTCTTTATGCCTACCAGCTTGCGGTGGTCGTCGACGATGCCGCGCAGGCGATCACCGATGTGGTCCGGGGTGCCGATCTGATCGACTCGACGCCGCGCCAGATCCTGTTGCAGCGTTGCCTGGGCCTGCCCACGCCGCGCTATGCCCATGTGCCGGTGCTGCTCGATGGCGACGGTCGCAAGCTGGCCAAGAGCGCCGGTGATGCTGCGGTGTGCGGGGCGGATCCGCTGCCCGAGCTGCGGCGATTGCTGGGCTTTCTTGGCCAGCCCGAACCCGGGGCAGGCAGCCTGGAGGCGTTCCTGGCAGAGGCCGCCGGGCAATGGGAGATCGGGTCCGTGCCGCGACGGCGCGGACTGCCCGTCGCCGGCTGACGCTGGTCAAGGGCGGGCAGTGAACGCTGTGTAGAATCGGGCGAACCACAGGGTCCGGGAGGGACGGCAATGACGAGCAGGGTGGCATTGGTAACCGGCGGCACGGGTGGCATCGGCACGGCGATCGTCAAGCGCCTGGCGCAGGCGGGACATCGCGTCGCGACCAATTACCGCAACGAGGACAAGGCCCGCGCCTGGCAGGAAGAGTTGCGCGCCGAAGGCGTCGAGTGCCTGATCGTGCCCGGTGATGTGGCCGACTTCGGATCGTGCCAGGCGATGGTGAAGGCCATCGAGGAGCAACTCGGCGGCATCGACATCCTGATCAACAACGCCGGCATCACGCGCGACACCACCTTCCACCGGATGAGCCCGCAACAGTGGTCGGACGTCATCGCGACGAACCTGTCGAGCTGCTACAACGTCACCCGCAACGTCATCGAGGGCATGCGCGCGCGCATGTGGGGGCGCATCGTCCAGATCAGCTCGATCAACGGCCAGAAGGGCCAGTACGGGCAGGCCAACTACGCGGCCTCGAAGGCCGGCATGCATGGTTTCACGATCTCGCTGGCGCAGGAAAATGCCAAGTTTGGCATCACCGTCAACACGGTGTCCCCCGGGTACGTCGGCACCGACATGGTGATGGCCGTGCCCGAGGACGTGCGCGCCAAGATCGTCGCCCAGATCCCGACCGGGCGTCTCGGTTCGCCGGAGGAAATCGCCTACTCGGTGTGTTTCTTCGTGGCCGAGGAAGCGGCCTGGGTCACCGGCGCCAACCTCTCCATCAACGGCGGCCAATACATGGGCTGGTGAATGTGCGCCGGCCTGCGGCCGGCGCCCGAGCCTGCCCCGGACTGAGATTCGATGCCCAAGACCCGCGTCATCAAGAAGTATCCGAACCGGCGTCTTTATGACACCGAGATCTCCTCTTACGTGACGCTCGAGGATGTACGCCAACTGGTCATCGACGGCGAGGTGTTCGAGGTGCAGGACGCCAAGACTCGCCAGGACCTCACGCGCTCGGTGCTGCTGCAGATCATCGCCGAGCGCGAGGAGCAGGGGCAGCCGCTGCTCAGCACGCACCTGCTCTCGCAACTGATCCGCTTCTACGGTGATTCGCTGCAAGGCCTGATGGGCAGCTATCTGGAGCGCAGCCTGCAGATCTTCCTCGACCAGCAACATCAATTCCGGCAGCAGCTCAACACGCTGCTCGGGCAGTCGCCTTGGACGGTGATGCACGACCTGACCGAGCGCAACCTCGAACTGTGGCGGCAGTTGCAGCAGGGTGTCGTTCGCCCGGGCGTGGGCGACAAGCCCAGGCCCGCGGCCACGGCGACGCCTGAAGCCGCCGCCGACAAGGCGCGCAAGCGCTGATCAGCCACATCCGTGCCGGGTTTCAGCGCCGGCGCGGATCGTAGCCCGGGAATGCGGCCTGGAAGGCCTCGTAGGCGGCACGCGCGCGGGCATCGTCCGCGGCCGGCGTGTGCACCTGCAGGACCACGTATTGGTCACCCTGGCCACTCGCGCTGCCGAGCCCGCGACCCTTCAGGCGCAGCTTGCGCCCGCTCTGCGAGCCGGCGGGGATGGCCATGTCGACCTCGCCGCCCAGTGTCGGTACCGCTACCCGGCCGCCCAGCGCTGCTTCCCAGGGTGCGATCGGCAGGTCGACCGACACATCGCGTCCGTCGAGACGGAAGCGCGGGTGCGGGCGGATCCTGATCGTCAGCAACAAGTCACCTGGCTCACCGTCGGGTCCCAGTGGGCCCTGGCCAGCGAGGCGGATGCTCTGGCCGCTGGCGATGCCCTTGGGGACCTTGACCTCGAGCGTGCGAGCACTGCGGCCGGCCTGAACAGTGACCCGCTGCTTCCCACCCGAGTAGGCGGTCTCGAGATCGATCTCGAACTCGGCGCGGGTCTCGGCCGGACCCTCGCGACCGCCAGCGCCGCGCCGCGGGCCGCCGCGCATGCGCCCGAACAAGGACTCGAAGAAGTCGCTGAACTGGCCGTTGCCGTCGCCGAAGTCGTACTCGAAGCCGCCGCCGCCGGGTCCAGGACGGAATTCGTCGCCGGCACGGAATCCGCCGGCGCGGGCACGGTCGTACTCCCGTCGCCGCTCCGGTTCGCGCAGCGCCTCGTAGGCCTCGTTGATCTCCTTGAAGCGCTCCTCGGCCTTGCTTTCCTTGCTGACGTCGGGATGAAACTTGCGCGCGAGCTTGCGATACGCCTGCTTGATCTCGTCGGCGCTCGCATCCGGCTTGACGCCAAGCGTCTCGTAGTAGTCGTGGAAGCGCATGGGCTCTGGGTGGGGATCTTGACGTGGACAGCGAAGGCAGCCCGGGCATCGAGGATACCCGGGCCGCCTGTGGCTCAGCCGTTGATGGTGATGCGGCGCGGCGTGGTCTCGGGACGTTTCGGGATCACGATCTCGAGCACACCGTGCTTGCCGGTGGCGCTGATGCCCTCGGCGTCGGCGCTGTCCGGCAGCGCGAAGCGGCGGTAGAAGACGCCGCGCGAACGTTCCATGCGCGTGTACTTCTCGTTCTCTTCCTTCGACTCGTGGGTGCGCTCGCCCTTGATCGTCAGGATGCCCTTTTCCATGTGGATCTCGATGTCCTTCGGATCTACGCCAGGGATATCGGCGAGGATCACGAAGCGCTGCGGTTCCTCCTTGACGTCCACGTGCGGCGCCCACTGGCTGGTGACGACGTTCGACTGGTCCTGGTTCGGATCGGCTGTGAAGAACTTCTCGACCAGGTCGCGAAACTCGGTCGGCAGGTTGCCTTGCAGGTTCCAGGGGTTGTAGCGGGTGATGGCCATGGTGTCCTCCATTGCGGTGCCGGGTATCTGCCGGCGTGACCGAGATGTGTGGACTGGGGGCGTGGGATTCAAGGTGGCCGCCGGCCTGGGCGGGAGGCTTCGGTTGAGACAAGTGAGTGGTGAGTGGTGAGTGGTAGGTGGCAGAAGCGTCGGCATGAATGCCGACCCACAGGCTGGCGATGCGCTTGTGGGTCCGGATTCATCCGGACGCTTTTGCCCGATGCAGGTGAATGAGGGCTCCTGGTGGTCAGAACCCCCCTGGGCAAGGCGGGCCGCTGATGCCACTCACCACTCACCACTGAGCGCGCCGCAGGCGCGCGGACCACTCACTCGGCTCTTCGCGCCGCAGGCGCGCGGACCACTCACCGATTCACAGCAACACGAAACTCGCCTCCGCCAGCGCCACGCCGATGACCGTGGCGGCGAGCACATCACTCGGATAGTGCAGGCCGAGCACGACCCGCGAGGCGGCGACGCTGAGTGCGAAGGGGATCAGGACGATCGCGAGCGCGGGTGCGTAGGCCAGCGCCACCCAGGTGAAAGCCACGGCGTGCAGGGTGTGGCCGGAGGGGAAGCTGAACTCGTCCAGCGGCGCCACGCTGACGACCATGTCGGGATGACGGTGCAGCGGGCGCGGACGCCGGCTCCAGCGCTTCAACAGGCGGTACAGCAGCAGAGCGAGCAGGCCGACGAGGGCCATGTGCAGCAGGCCGCGCCAGCCGCTGGCCGGATCGATGGCGGGCAGGGCAGCGGCCACCGGCAGCCAGAACCAGCCGTCGCCGAGACGGCTCACAGCGGCGAAGTAGCCTTGCACCGAGGGCTTGAGCGCCAGCCGGTTGATGCTCAGGCAGAGCCGTTCGTCGTGGCTTTGCAGGCGCCGTGTCGCGAGGTGCACCCGGCTCATGTCCGCTCTCCCCGTGCAAGGTCACCCAACAGTTCGGCAAAGTTCCGGGCGACTGCTGGCACGGACAGCGACTCCGCCTTCACCCGCGCCGCTCGTCCCATGCGCATCCGGGCCAGCGCATCGCCCGCGAGCGCCACTGCCGCCTCGACGAAGGCGCCATGGTCACCGAAGCGGACCGTCCGGCCATCGCGGCCATCGGCCACATGCTCGCCGGCGGCACCGTAAGCGAAGGCCACGGTCGGCAAGCCACTGGCGAGCGCTTCCAGGGTGACGTTGCCGAAGGTTTCGGTCAGGCTGGGGAAGAGGAAGA
Source organism: Lysobacterales bacterium (assembly GCA_024710675.1). Taxonomy (GTDB): domain Bacteria; phylum Pseudomonadota; class Gammaproteobacteria; order Xanthomonadales; family SZUA-5; genus JANJUH01. The sequence goes on along the minus strand of JANJUH010000021.1, from coordinate 2,294 downwards.
GATCGCCGCTGGCATAGTGCGCCGCGAGGTCTTCGCCGCGGCGGACGCCGCACCAGATGTGCTCGGGATGGGCTGCCTGCAGCGCTGCCCGCGCCGGTCCGTCCCCCACCCAGACCATGCGGGCGGGGATGCCGGCCGCGCGCATCGCAGCATGGCTCTCGATGACGAGTTCGAGATTCTTCTCCGGGGCGATGCGACCGACGTGGATCACCGCCAGTTCGTTCTCGCCGATGCCCCAGGCGGCGCGCAGTGCCCGCGAGCGTCGCGCCGGGTCGAACAATCGGCTGTCGACGCCACGCGCCAGCAGGCGGACATCGCGAAAACCGCCGGCAACGAGTTCGGCACGCAAGGCTTCGGTCGGGACCAGCGTGCTACTGGCACGGTTATGGAATGTGCGCAGCCAGGCAAAGGCGGGTCGGCGCAGGAATCCGAGACCATAGTGTGCGACGAAATCGTCGAAGCGGGTATGGAATCCGGTCGCCACCGGAATGCCCGAACGGCGCGCAGCCGTCACGGCGGAGTAGCCGAGCGGACCCTCGGTCGCCACGTAGAGCGCGTCCGGGCGTTCGTCCCGCATCAGTTGCTGCAGGCGGCGACGCGCCGGCCAGCCGAAGCGCAATTGCGGGTAGCGCGGCAGTCGGCCGCCAGGCAGCAGCACCTCGTCGAAGGCCGCACGCGCCGCGACATCCTGTGCGTCCTGTTGCGGTCGCGCCACGCGGACGTGGTGCCCGAGGGCGAGCAGGCCTTCGGCGAGCGCATGCACGGTCAGGGCGACGCCATTGACCTCCGGCGGCCAGGTCTCGGTCACCATCAGCACTCGCAAGGGGCGCGCGCCGCGAGCGCCCGGCGCCGAGTCTTCGCTCGCCGGGGCGGACAGTTCCATGGACGTGGGGCAGTCGGCATCGATCATGACCGCCACGATGACGGCCGATGATGACGGCTGCGTTCACAGAAGGTGTCGATTTGGCGACGCCGAAGAGCTTACGGATGAATCCGGACCCACAAGAGCCTCGCATGAACGTGGGTCGGCATTCATGCCGACGCGCTGATGTCATCCGCTACTTGGGAGCGACTGCAACCCGGCCGAGACCGTGCGAGCCTCTCCGAGCCCCGGGTCCCGCTACAGCTCCTCGTCCCCCAGGACCGCGCCGGGCACCGGTCGCGCGATAGCCAGCCGCAGGCGCAGCCCGAGCGCATCGAGGTAGGACTTCTCCTGGCGCAGGTCCGCCCAGGTCAGCGGGTGCTGGCTGAGCCAGCCGCGCGGGAAGATCATCCTGAGTTCCTTGCCGCGGGCATCGAGCCGCAGCCCCGGCACGTCCTCGCCCGAGCGCGCTCGGTGCAGGACCACCGCGAGGCGCAGCAAGGCCAGGCAGCGCCGGATCTCCTCGACGTCGGCCATGGCCACGTCGGCAAAACAGTCTTCGGGAATGCCGCGGCGGTGGCCACGCACCAGCGCGGCGATCGCTTCCTGCTCCTGCCGCGAGAAGCCGGGCAGGTCGGAGTGTTCGATGATGTAGGCGCCGTGCTTGTGATGCTGGGTGTGCGAGATGGCCAGGCCGACCTCGTGTACCAGTGCCGCGTGGGCCAGGGTCTCGCGCGCCCCGTCATCGAGCTGCCAATCCTGCCGAACCGCATCGAAGAGCGTGAGTGCGCATCGCTGCACGCGGCGGGCCTGCGCCGCATCGACGTCGTAGCGCTTCGCCAGTGTCTTGACGCTGCGCTCGCGTGGATCCTGGTGCTGCATGCGCCCCAGGCGATCCCAGAGCAGCCCTTCGCGCATCGCATAGTCGCTGACGCGCAGGCGTTCGATCCCCAGCACATCGAAGCAGGCATAGAGCGCAGCCAGGCCGCCCAGGAAGACCATGCGCCGGTCCTCGCCGAGGCCGGGCAGGCGCACGCGCTCGATGTGGCCGACGTCGATCAGCCGCTCGAGCAGCGCGTCCAGGCCCTCGCGGCTTACTTCGCGATCACGTCCGCCGAAGGCCGCCAGGATGCCGGCAATCGACTTGACCGTGCCCGAGCTGCCGATCACGCGCTTCCAGCCGCGTGCACGATAGGCGCTGAGGATCGGCGCGAACTCGAGCGGCAACTGGAGCTGGACTTCCTGCCAGCGCTTGCGGGTGATGCGGCCGTCGGCGAAGTAGCGCTGCGTGGTCGCCACGCAGCCCATCTGCAGGCTCTCGGTCTCCAGCGGTTCGAAGCCCTCACCAATGATCAGCTCGGTGCTGCCGCCGCCGACATCGATGACGAGCTGGCGCTGTCGAGGGTCGTTGAGGCCATGGGCGACGCCGAGA